>CAYFSZ010000020.1:0-20653 GCA_964346085.1 uncultured Mageeibacillus sp.
GTTTTGAATATGAAGATTTACGCAAATCTTTCCAATATTACGAGCTAACACAAACCCATGATTCTTCATTATCCGTTTCAACGCATTCCATTATGGCGAATCATTTGAATCAGTCCGGCAAGGCGTTTTCTTATTTTATGAAAACCGCTCGCTTAGATATTGAAGACCATCAAGGAAATACAGATGATGGCTTGCATTTTGCGAATATGGCGGGTACCTGGATGGCTTTAACAGCTGGTTATCTTGGCATGAAACGTAAAGCTGACGGTTTATCTTTTACTCCACATATTCCAGAAAAATGGGAGTATTATACATTACGTGTCCATTATCAAAATTCATTATTGGGAATTCGCGTTGAACAAGAAAAAGTCATTTATGAGATGCTTGAAGGAGAAAGTATTTCTTTCAAACATATGGATGAACAGATTGAATTAACGTCTGAAAATAAAACAGGCATTACAGAATATTTTGATGCACAAGTGGATGGCAGACATATTCGTCATTCAAAACCAAATCCAGAAGTTTTCATAAAAGCAGGAGAAGCACTTGGCATCGCTCCCGAAAACTGCATTGTCTTTGAAGATGCGGTAGCAGGAATTGAAGCTGCGAATGCAGCAAACATGAGGTCTATTGCAATGGGACATATTGCTCCAGACTTCTTGAAATTAGGAGCGCAAGCCGGGGCTTGGACATTGGAGGATGTCTTTGCAGAAGACTTGAGCAATTTATAAAAATATTGCATAGGGGAATAGAGAATTCACAAAATGACAATAGAATAGCAGAGAATACGATTAAACAAATGCTAAATGTATAAATATGCATTTAGCATTTTAAATGTTATATAATACTGCTATAATTCAAAAATATTAATTTTAATACAATACTTTGGGATATTTATATAAGGAGAATTTATGACAAGGTTTCAATTATTAGAAGATTTCGGGATTAATCAATTCAGCAAAAAAGTAATGCGGGAACGTTTGCCAAAACCAGTTTTTGAAGCTTGGGAACAGGCTTCCTATGAAAATGTTCCAATCGGCAAAGAAATTGCAGACGCGATTGCACATGCAATGAAAGTATGGGCAATGGAGCGTGGCGCAACCCATTATTGTCACTGGTTCCAACCATTAACAGGAAGAACAGCAGAAAAACATACTGCATTTTTGCAAGAAGATAATTCTGGGAATACAATTTCGAGATTGTCAGGAAAATCTTTGATTCGTGGTGAAACTGATGGATCATCCTTTCCTAGTGGTGGATTGAGAGATACATTTGAAGCAAGAGGATACACATATTGGGATGTTTCTTCATTCGCGTTTGTTCGTGAAAATGTATTGTACATTCCAAGCGTATATATCAGTTATACCGGTGCAAAATTAGACATGAAAATGCCTTTGATTAAAGCACGTGATGCGTTGAGTGAACAAGGTACTAGAGTACTACACTTATTAGGCAAAAAAGATGTTAAATTTGTACGTTCGATGATTGGTTTGGAACAAGAATATTTCTTGCTCAATGAAGACAAAGCAATGCAAAGACCAGATATTCGTTTTTGCCAAAAAGCTTTATTCTCTGCTGAAATGCCAAGAAACGGAGACTATGAATTCCCGTACTTCAGTTCAGTTAGTGAAAAAGTAAAAGCTTTCATGCATGAAGTGAATCAAGAATGCTGGGCGGTTGGCATCTATACAGTTATTGAACATAATGAAGTTGCTCCTGGTCAATATGAATTCGTTGCAACTTATGCGGATGCAACAACAACAGTAGACCAAAACATGCTGTTAATGGATATTTTGAAAAAAGTGGCATTACGTCATGGCTTTGTTTGCTTATTGAATGAAAAACCATTTGCTGCGGCCAACGGTTCAGGAAAGCACAACAACGTTTCCTTAATTGACTCAACTGGTACAAACTTATTCGAAGCAGGGGATAGAGCATTTGAAGATCTACAATTTATTGTATTCTTATCCGCTTTTATCCAAGCAATCGACAAATACCAAGTTTTGATTCGTATGGCCTCTTCGAACGAAGGCAATGATCATCGCTTAGGCGGACATGAAGCACCTCCGGCTGTGTTGTCAGTGTATCTTGGCGACCGTATTCATGAGCTTTTTATGCAATTATCTGAAACAACAGATATTACACCAATCGAAATCAAACAAATGACAGCGCATATCAGTAACTTAGCTGCTCAAAGTATTGATGCAACGGATAGAAATAGAACATCTCCAATCAATTTCTCTGGAAATAAATTCGAGATTAGAACACTTGGCTCTTCAATGAATGCATCTTCCATGAACACATTCCTATTTGCCGGAATTGCAGATTGTTTAAGTCAAATCGCAGATGAATTAGAAAAAGCAGATCGTTCTACACCAGAAAAATTACACAAAGCAGTGATGCAAATTGCGCATGATATCCTCAAAAAACATCATCATGTTTTGTTTACTGGTAACGGATATGATGAAACATGGCATGTTGAAGCAGAAAAACGCGGCCTCAAGAAAATCGATAATTATATTGATTCTGTAGAAATTCTACGCGATGCTGAAACAATTGCATTGCTAGAGAAATTCAATATTCTAAACAAAGAAGAGTTAGAAGCAAGACATCAAGTATTGGTGAAAGATTTCATCCATTCGGTGAAAACACAAGCCAGAATTATTACTAGAATGGCACAAGAAGGTGTTTATCCAGCTTTGCTCACTTATCAAATGAACTTAGAAGAAGTCGCGAAAAATGGATATAGCAAGTCTGCTGAAACAAGAGCAAAATTCAATGCTGAATTAATGGATCGTCTTGATGAAAAAACAAAGGCAATGGATCAATTGATTGAAGAAATCATCCAAATTGAAAGTGAAGAAGAGACTGTTCAAGCAATGCTCACAAAACTTCGCCCAGGAATTAAGGAGTTATCTTCCTTGTTAAGAGAGATTGAATTATATTGTCCATTCGGAGTTTTCCCATATCCTTCCGAAGATGAACTTTTAGTAGTATAATATTGCTTAGCAATATTGCGGGATTAACTCAGTGGTAGAGTGTTAGCTTCCCAAGCTGAAGGTCGCGAGTTCGAATCTCGTATCCCGCTCCATATAAAAAGCCTTGTTACATAAGCGTTTCAGGGCTTTTTTGATGTTTAGAGATTGAGTGGAAATAAATATTTGTAGTGGATATCAATCGTAAAACTAGCTAATAGTTTGAATAAACAGAGATTAGCTGATAAGCTCAAAGTGCTAAAAGAGTCTAGACGAAAGGAGATATATCAAATAAATGGAAACAATACAAATGCTTAAACAGCCAGGGACATATTACCGAATGAACGGGATTATTAAAGCAGTAAAAACTAATGATAATTCTCCGGAAGTAGTTAATGCAATAAGAAAACTCAAAAATTCAGATAGCAACATTCTAAACATTAAAGAATCAGATTTTGCTAATGCCGCAGATTACTTATTAACTGGGGCGGAGGTTCAACAAAATGAGGTAGTGCAAGAGCTGATCAGGTGTAAATTTGATTTATTATAGCTTATAGTGTGTTTTAGAAAGATAAGAAACCACTCGAAAGAGTGGTTTTTTATTGGAGAAAAACATATCAGACAGAAAATTATGGGCAAAATTGCTTTTTTAAAAATAGCCCATAATATTCCAAAAAAAGCATTCAAAATACCCAAGCCATGCGCTGAAAATGAGTTTGAGTATAGTTGATGCAGCAAACTAATCAGTTTCTTAACATTCATTAAACTAATTTTTAAATAACCTTAATAGAGGTTTTTCTAAGAAAGCTTTTCTGCTATCTTTATATCAGTACGGAAAAATGGAGAGTCATATATGTATTTTTTTAGAGCTATTGAAGATGGGAATCCATTAACTTTTTATTCATTGCCTCATATCATTCTGTTAATCATATTTATTCTCGTTTCATATTTCGTGATTCGAGGAAAGCACGCATTATTACAAAAAAATGAAACACAATTATTCTCGAAATTATTAGCTGTCATTCTGCTGATTGATCAAATTATTCTATATAGTTGGCAAATTTTTTCGGGCTATTTTACTCTAGAAATGTCGCTTCCTTTATATCATTGTCGTGTTGCTGTATGGCTTTTGATTTTGGGTGTTTTCCTGCAAAAAGATAAGTTCTTAATTATGGGTATGTTTTGGGGAATCATTGGTTCCTTATCAGCGATGATTGCACCAGACATGTATCAATTTAAATTTCCTCACTATACAAATTTCAATTATTTCATTGTGCATTTATGCATGGGCTGGTTGGTTTTCCATTTGTTGTTTAACTATAAAATTCAGATTAGTAAAAAAGATATTGGTCATTCTTTAATCATCACGAATTTATTTAATGTAGTAATTCTTACTTTCTCACTACTCATCAGAAATCAATATCCAGAAGTTAATTATGGATATATGATTGCTATGCCTGAGTTTTTACCAATTCACACGTCATTATTTGTCCATGTGATTATCATGTCTATTTTCTTTAATGTGGTCACTGGTGTGATTGGTTTGATTTTTCATCAAATTTCAAAAAAACAAAATACTGAGGTTGAGCCTTGATAAAGAAAGCCATTGAAAAATTCCAGAAGGAGCCAAAAGAGCTAATTCTGTTATTAGGATATGCTCTTTTTGCATCTTTGACTTTTGAGATTTTTAACCGTCCGTTCGGACATGTACGAAATCTGAAAATTCCATTTGATGACAAAATCCCATTTGTTAAAGAATTGATTTTGGTGTACCACACATTTTTCTTTCTTGTGCTGTTTACCTGTATCTTGATTTTTCTGTATCGGCAAGAATTATTTCGAGAACTACTATTGACATTATTCGTCGCGCAAATTTTGGCTTATATTATTTTCATGACATTCCAAACCTATGTTCCTCGCTATGATATTGCGAAATTAGGGGAAGATTTCTTTTCACGAATTGTCTATCATACGTATCAAATTGATAATAGTTATTCTGGTGCGCCATCTTTACATGTATGTAATATGTGTATTTCTGCATGGTACTTTTCTAAATTACCATTCAAAAAGATAACAAAAGTTCTAGTGATTTCTTATATGATTTTAGTTGCTGCCACAACGGTACTAGTCAAACAGCATGTATTCTTAGATATTCCATTTGGAATCCTACATGCAGCAGGTTGTTTGTTCATCATTTCTATAGCCAATCAAAAACTTAGATTATTTTAGTTACAAAATAAATAAGTAATTGTTATAATCATAATAATTTGAGTTTAATGGGGAGCTTTCTGATGGAAAGATATAAGATTAATGTTGATATCATCAATATTCCTGAACTAGATCCTGGATTTATTCCGCTCGGATGTGGAGTCAAATACTTTTCGCAGGATGCTGTTATTAAACTTGCGCCAAAGGCTGGAATATCACTTCCTGATGAATTATCTCCCACAGAAAAATTAAAAATAGTTCAGGAATTAATTGAAAAAGATGATGAAAGAGCAAAAAAGGTGTATTGTTCTATAGGAGTGTATCTAGGACATACATTGGCTTACTACTATCAGACATATCAATTTCGACATGTTTTACTTTTGGGTAGAGTCATGTCAGGAAAAGGTGGAGAGATTATCGTTGAAAATTGTAAGAAAGTTTTACAAGAAGAATACTTAGAAGTTTTTCTTGCAACGAATATTGCTTTACCTGATGAAGAATATAGAAGAATTGGACAATCCATGGTAGCTGCCAGTTTGCCCGAAATTAATTAGAAAGTGAATTCATTCAAAATAGATAATGAAAAAAGAAAATATACAACATATTTATAAAATAGCTTCAGAATTTAATATTCCTGAAAATATATTGAAAATAGAGAAAAGCGGAAATGGCCATATTCATGGTTCTTATCTCGTTGAAACAAATGGGGATAAAAAATATTTATTGCAACATATTAACCATCACGTGTTTACGAAAATACCAGAGCTAATGAATAATATTGCTTTGATTATCGACTATTTATCTGAGAATATCGAAAATCCTCGGGAATGTGCCACGCTGATAAAAACGAATCATAATGAACCTTTTTTGATTAAGGATGGAGAATATTATCGTGTTTTTGAATTTGTACAAGATACCATTTGTCTGCAATTACCAGAAACTGATGCGGATTTTTATGAAGCGGCAAAAGGATTTGGAACATTCCTGCATCGTTTAGAAGATTTTCCAGTAGAAAAATTGGTAGAAACAATTCCAGATTTTCATAATACTCCAGATAGATATCGTCAATTTTATGAAGCGATTGAAGCTGATACTGAAGGAAGAGTTAGTGATGTGCGCGATGAAATCAATTTTATTCTTGATAGGGAATCTGAAATGGGTCTATTAGAACAACTTCGTCATGAAAAGAAATTGCCTGAACGAGTCACACATAATGATACTAAACTCAATAATTGCTTGTTGGATAAAGAAACAAGAGAAGCGTTATGTGTCATTGATTTAGATACGGTGATGCCTGGTTTAAGTTTGTACGATTTTGGAGATGCCATTCGTTACGGTGCATCAACGGCAGAAGAAGATGAAAGAGATTTAGATAAAGTAGAACTTAGTCTAGAAAAATACGAAGCATTTACTCGAGGATTTTTGGAGTCTTGTCCTGGTTTAACAGAATTAGAGAAAAAATATTTAGCATTAGGAGCTAAAACAATTACTTTAGAATGTGGTATGCGTTTTCTCACTGACTTTTTGAATGGGGATAAATACTTTAGCATCCATCGCCCACACCATAATTTAGATCGTGCAAGAACACAACTTAAACTAGTTAAAGATATGGAAGAAAAATGGGAAAAAATGCAACATATCACACGAAAAATAGACAATGAACTTAAATCATGAACAAGATAATCATCGTTTGTTTTAATAAATATATATGATACAATAATAAAGTCTATGAATTTCTTAGACGATATGCACATCTTTTGTGCATGAATATCATATTCGCAATATCTGACTCCACAAAAATCAGATATTGTTGCCAAAAGAAATGGAGGAAATCCGCTTTGGCTGGCGGTGCGATAGTGTGGAGACCTATCGTAATGAGATGCATCATTGATGATCACGAGATGACATATGCGGAGGCAATGTCATTACAGTCAAGAATTATGGCAAGAGTTACGTTAAAGAATTTGAAGAAAATTTATCCAAACGTAGAAAAGAAGCGAAAAAAGAAAAAAGGTGTTGAAGAGAAGAAGAATAATCTTCAAATTACCGATGAAGGTGTTGTCGCTGTTCAAGAATTTAACTTAGATATTGCAGACAAAGAATTTATCGTTTTAGTTGGACCTTCAGGTTGTGGTAAATCAACAACATTGAGAATGATTGCTGGTTTAGAAGATATCAGTGGTGGTGAACTTTACATTGATGACAAATTGATGAATGATGTTGAACCAAAAGATCGTGATATCGCAATGGTTTTCCAAAACTATGCTTTATATCCTCATATGACAGTTTATGAGAACATGGCTTTCTCATTAAAACTCAAAAAAATGCCAAAAGATGAAATTGAAAAAAAAGTGCAACAAGCTGCAGAGATTTTAGATATTACACAATATTTAGATCGTAAACCGAAAGCTTTATCTGGTGGTCAAAGACAACGTGTTGCGATTGGTCGTGCAATTGTTCGTGATCCTGCCGTTTTCTTGATGGACGAACCTCTCAGTAACTTAGACGCAAAATTACGTAATCAAATGCGTGCTGAAATTATCAAATTACGTCAAAGAATCAATACAACCTTCATTTATGTTACCCATGACCAAACAGAAGCGATGACACTTGGTGATCGTATTGTTATTATGCGTGATGGTTTTATTCAACAAATTGGTACACCACAAGAAGTGTTTGATCATCCTTCTAATTTATTTGTTTCTGGATTTATTGGAACACCACAAATGAACTATTTTGATGCTGATTTAGTATTAGAAGACGGTAAATATGCAGTCAAAGTTGATGATTTAACAGTCTTATTGAGTGATGATAAACAAGCTCGCTTGGCAGCAAATCATGTAGAAGCACAAAAAGTGACATTAGGTGTTAGACCTGATCACTTGGAAGTGAGCACAAATGGTATCAAAGGTATAATTGATGTCAGCGAATTGATGGGAGCATCGGTTCATTTACATATTACTTCTCAAGGCAGAGACATGATTGTGATTGTTCCAACAAATGGAATAGAGGCAAATTTCCCAATGAATAGTGAAGTTCAATTAACATTCAACGGAAATGTTGCACATGTATTCTCAAAAGAAACTGAAAAGAATCTTGAATGGTAGAAGGAAAACTTGCTTTAGTCGAGGGCTGGAATCAATTCCAGCCCTTTTTTTGGAACATAATGACAATAATTGTTATCTTAATGTAACTTGCTTTCATGCCTCGGTTTTGCTATAGTAACTTAACAATTGAATAGGAAGGCGTTGAAAAGGACAAAGTTTCGCTTTTATCAATAACGAGACGAGCCACCTTTGAGCCGCGGACAGAACGGAAATCAAAAAATTTCTCAGTAAGCTTCGCTGTTAGTCCTGACAGTATAGGACAATGGTATTGAAAAGTACCTATTGAGTGCAATCGACCGTGAGGAAGATTGAATTTAGGTGGTAACACGGACAATTTTAATGTTCGCCCTAAACAGAAATAACTGTTTAGGGCTTTTTTATTTTAGAAGCCCTAAGGATGTGGAGGATTATTATGAGAGTTTTTCAAAAATCATCAAAATTATTTAATGTCGCATATGATGTGCGCGGACCTGTCTTAGATGAAGCGATGCGAATGGAAGAAGCTGGCGAAAGAATATTGAAATTAAATGTTGGAAATCCAGCACCATTTGGATTTAATACACCGAAAGAAGTTATGGAATGTGTTGAACAAGGGTTATTTGATTCACAAGGATATTCAGATTCAAGGGGGATACTTGCGACAAGAGAAGCCATCGCAGCCTACCATAGAAGCAAAGGAATTGAAGGGGTGACTGCAAATGATATTTACACAGGCAATGGAGTTTCAGAACTCATTCAGATTTGCATGCAAGGTTTACTAGAACATGGTGAGGAAATATTAATACCTGCTCCGGATTATCCACTCTGGACTGCTGCTGCTACCTTAGCAGGAGGAAATGTCGTACATTATTTATGTGATGAAAAATCGAATTGGAACCCATCAATTGAAGATATTCGAAAAAAAGTGACAGATAAAACCAAAGCGATTGTCATCATTAATCCCAATAATCCAACTGGTGTCGTTTATGATAAAGAGATTCTTGAAGAAATTATTCAAGTTGCGAGAGAAAAAGAGTTAATTATTTTTAGTGATGAGATTTATGATCGTCTTTGTATGGATGGCGTCAAACATACCTCTATCGCTGCTCTTGCTCCAGATTTGTTTTGTATCACTTTAAATGGACTGTCAAAATCACATTTAATTGCTGGTTATCGAATTGGTTGGATGTGTTTATCAGGACCCAAAAGAAATGTCAGAGGATATATTGAAGGACTGAATATGTTGTCTTCTATGCGCCTTTGTTCAAATGTTATTGCTCAACATGCAGTACCTATTGCTCTTTCATCCACAAAAGAAACAGAAGAGTTGATTCAACCTGGTGGTAGAGTATACGAACAAAGAGAGGCTGTTTGTAAAGCCTTAGATAAGATAGATGGGATTTCTTATGTTAAACCCCAAGCTGCTTTTTATGTATTCCCTAAATTAGATGTTAAAAAATATAGTATCGTTAGTGATGAAAAATTTGTTTTCGATTTTTTAAAACAGAAAAAAGTTCTATTAGTCAGAGGTGGCGGATTCCATTGGCCAGAACCAGATCATTTTCGCATTGTTTATCTTCCAGAAATTGCAGTTTTGGAAGAAGCGATTGAAAAATTAGGTGATTTTCTATCAACCTATCATCAAGATGAAAGAGATAATGAATATCATTTATCATAATAGGGAAATTAGGAAAAGCTGCCAATGAACAAGATTCAAAGGCAGCTTTTGAAAATGGCTACATAGTGACAATTCTGGGTTTTAACTTGATTGTCACTATGAACATATTAGAAACATGGATTAATTATTTCGAATGGCCTCCAAAGCTGATAATTTCATTGCTCTCCTGGCCGGGAGGACACCAGCGAGTATACCAATAAACATGGCAAAGAAAATTGCTCCTGCAATTAACCACAAAGGGATAACTGAGATAGAAACTCCTTCGCCCATCGACATGCCCATAGCTCCGGAAATAGAATTTAGAATTGCAGAAATAGCGAAACTTAAACCAATTCCGATAATTCCTCCGAGCAAGCCGATTAGTGCAGCTTCCGTCAAAAAAATATTTCGAATATTACGCAAACTACAACCGAGAACTTTGAAAATACCGATTTCTCTCGTTCGTTCATAAACAGACATCATCATCGTATTCGCAATCCCTATTGCAGCAACAAATAGAGAAATACCACCAATACCTCCAAGAACTAATTGTTGTGTCATAGATTGATCACGCATCGAATCAATGTACTCTACATTCGATTCCACCATGAACCCCATGTCTCGGATTTGGTTCAAAATTTCTTTCGTATATTCAATATCAGTTGAGCCGACAATCGCACTTGGGTAGATGATTTCACCGACAGGTTTTCCTGTTTTACTCGCTTGCTGTCCTGGCCATGCTTTGCCACGATAATTATTCGAAAGAAAAATTTCGAGATGATGAATTTCGGTATAAGCAGCATATAAATTATCTGACCACGAATTTTCATCAGGAACACCCATTATTGCATCTGCCTTGATGGGATATTTTTTAGGCTTATAGTTTTCGGGTTTTTCTTGACCATCTTCAATCGTTGCAAACACTGTTTCATTTACCATGTCGACTGCGATGGGCTGCCAATCCTGACTATTGGGATCATAAAAGTTATTGACTAAGTCCCGTCCTACAAAAAGTGGAAGATGATCAAGTTGCTGGTCAAGATTAGGCATAGAACCTTCGGTGATAAAGATGTTCTTTGAAACTAAAGCTTCTTGCGACATACCTTGTACTGTCATGTAATTTTCAGCACTACCTTGTTTTAATTGCATATTAATTTCCAATACAGGAGATACATAAGCAACATTAGGCAGGGACCTGAACATGTCCAATGTGCTTTGATTCAGCTTAAGTTCTTCTTGATTTTCTTGATTTGCACCAGGAGTAAATCCCATATCCATTCCAGAATTACCTAGCACTTTTATGGTTGTTATTCCAGAATTACCTAGCACTTTTATGGTTGTTAAATCTGAGGACGAGGCAATCATATCCATCATCGCTTTGGTCTGACCCAATCCGATAGATAGCATCGTCACAATTGATGCTGTCCCGATAATAACACCGAGCAAAGTTAAGAGCGTTCTAAGCTTTCTGCGCCATAAATTACTTAGACTTAATTTTAATAAATCAAACCATTTCATCGATTTCAGCCTGTTCTTTTCTTTGTTTTTTCTTTTTCAATATTTTGATTATTATGATTAAAACAATGAGACCTAAAACGCCTAGGCCAATCCATAACCAGAGAGAAGGACCAGAAGATTCATCTTCAACAGATACTTCCATGCCCATTACTGGATCTTCCCATTCTCCATTAAAACCGTCATCAAAACTTTCTTCGGTGATGGTGAGTTCCATTTTCTGATCGAGTGAAGTTACATTGCCTTCTGCATCTTCAAATGTAATTTGGAAAGGAACTTCGGGTTCCATGTTCATGCCGATTGCACGTATCATAAAATCAACATCTTTGGAGGTGCCTGCTTCGACATTACCGATAAAAATTTCATTCCCTTCTAATACGCCATCCTCAGGAATAATAATAGATAAATTATGTAAAGTAGATTTTCCTTTGTTAAAAATACTAAACATGACATTGGCTTCATTATTCACATTGATTGGGTTCGGCATGATTTCGATTTTGCCAATATCGCAACGTAATTCTTGATATAGCATCAAAGAAACCATCTCTTCTGCGGTATAAGGATTGCCATTTTTATCTTCGTATTCGAATTTCAAATCAAGTGGATATATTTTTTGCTCTACTGAAGAATTACTTTTTAATTTTATCGCAATTTCTTTTTCCGTATCTTTGTCGATTTTTTCGATATACATTGTTGATGCACCATCGACAGGCAAGAAAACGGCGGCTTCTTCTCCCTGACTACTGAATGTTAATTTGATATTTTTAATCTCAGCAGTTTTGGAGGTGTTTTTTAATTTTAAATGAAGAGTGAAATCTTTTCCACCGAATAATTTTTCAGGAGAAGTTGTAAACCCAGAGACCATTAAACGAGGAGTGGATTTACTTTCTTCCTCACTGCCAATATAATCTCCGCCGATATATCCACCATCAGTATATGAACCAGGATCAAAGTTATTATTAGGATCAAATGGAGGCTCTTCTATGTCTGAAGAAGAATTGTTAGGGTTTTCAGCTTTAATAAAGAAATATCTTTCGATTTGTTCATATTGATTTGTGAAAGCAGACATATAGTTAATTTTAAAAGTCACTTTATAATAGCCTGTTTCCAAATTGTCGCGTAAGGTTAATTTCCCAAAATCAATCATTTTAGTGCCTGATGAAATTTCACTTAAGGACTTGATTGGACTCAAATTTCCTTTTAGTGTTCCGATATATTCTGACTTTTCAATGACGAAAGGGAATTCATCATCTTTGACAGCGAGCTGAGGACTAGCTGTCACACTGACGGCATCGGCAGTACCTATATTAACCAAAGGTAATTTCAGAGCGATCTGTTCGCCAACTTTTCCTTTGATGATTGCATTTTCTCCGATAAGTAAATAGGGAGTTCCTGCTGGTTTTTGAGGAGAAGGTTCTGTTGGGCGAGTCGTAGGATTGCTAGGCTCAGAAGGTTTTTGACTTTCCGTTGCTTTTGTCGTTTCAGTCGCTACCGTTGTTTTAGATGTTATAGGTTCTTCAGAAGACGGAGTCGACTCAGAATTCGCTGAAGATGGGATTTCTTCTGCCTTTACATTCATGCCAAATGGGCCGATTGATGTTCCCATCATGAGTAATACAAGAAGCAAGATAAAGATTGCCTTAATTTTTTCAGAAAAATTTTTAGATGATTGATGCATGTTGTTTGGATCCTTTCTTGATACCGATTATTTTACCGTCTGAAATATTAAAAATGCGGTCTGCATAGGCGGCTATGGAATTATCATGAGTAACCATGATTAATGTTTGTTGATTTTCTTTGGTTATTTCCTGAAGAAGAGACATAATCTCTTTAGTTGTTGTTGAATCAAGATTACCTGTTGGTTCATCAGCAAAAATAATCGATGGTTTGACAACGAGAGCCCGTGCGATACCAACTCTTTGCTGTTGTCCTCCTGACATTTCTGAAGGCTTATGTAAGATATGTTTTTGTAATCCAAGGCGATTTAACGTTCGAATAGCAACTTGCTTCCGAATGTTTTTGGATACACCTTTGAATAACAGAGGTAGTGCTACGTTTTCCCAAGCATTCATACTCGGAATTAAATTAAAAGATTGAAAAATAAAGCCAATATGATTTTTGCGAAACTCGACAAGCTTCTTTTCAGATAATCGACTGATATCATGTCCTTTTATCTGTACAATTCCTTTGCTCGGAGGTTCAAGTCCGGCAAGCATATTTAGTAAGGTGGACTTTCCAGAACCAGAAGTGCCAACAATTGCACAAAATTCACCTTTCGCAATGGAAAAGGATACAGAGTTAAGAGCAAAGACTGCTTGATTCCCAACTTTATAAACCTTTTTTAAATCTTCTACCTTAATGATTTCTTCAATCATAACTTTCTCCTTAAACAGGTGAACTATTAATATCATGATACTTTTTATCAGCTATAAATTACAAGAAGCAATGTTTAGGATTTTATTAATTTTTTTGAAAACAATAGAAAATTTCTCATTTATCAAAATCGAAGAAATTAATTTTGTCGGAAGGTGCAAATTCTCATTGAATTGATTGCAAATGACTATGCAAAATGATACTCTCTTTCTATAAATCATCCGATATAAAATATAATTGAAAGAGAGAATTTATGAGAAGAACACCATTATACGATCAACACGTCTCTTTAAATGCAAAAATGGTTGATTTTGCTGGTTGGGAAATGCCACTTCAATACACCGGAATCAAAGAAGAAACGAATTTAGTTCGTGAAACACAAGGGGTTTTCGATGTTTCGCACATGGGCGAAATTTTTGTTGTTGGAGAAGGTTCAGGCGAATTTCTAGATTATTTATTATCGAGAAAGATTAGTCACAAAAATCCAGAGTTGATAAATTATGCATTGCTTTGCGAAGAAGATGGTGGTGTGGTCGATGATTTGATGGCCTATCATCTGGACGACGAGTTTTATATGTTGGTCGTCAATGCTTCGAATGTAGAGAAAGATTTTGCGCATATTGAAAAAGTCTTAAACGATTATGAGAAAGAACACTCAATCAATCTTTCGAATGTATCAGATGACTATGGTCTCTTAGCCGTGCAAGGTAAAGGCAGCTTAGGTCCAGTAGAGTTAGCGTTAACAAAAATGTACCCAGACTTAGATTTTGCGGAAGAATTAAGAACACTAAAAAGGTTCCGCCAAATGAATTTGCCGGTCGACGGTAAATATCTCATTATTTCTAGAACAGGATATACTGGTGAGGATGGTTACGAAATTTATTTACCGGCTGAAAATCTAGTTCAATTATGGGAAAATTTACTTGAGCTTGATATGAAACCTTGTGGTCTAGGTGCTAGAGATGCTTTGCGTTTGGAAGCAGGTTTGCCGCTTTATGGTCATGAACTTAGCAAAGATATCAATCCGCTTGAAGCAGGCTTAGAAAAATTCGTTGACTTAGATCGTGAGTTTTTGGGCAAAAACATGGTTGATCATGTAAAAAGACGTTTGATTGCGATTGTAGCTGAGGATAAGTCAATCCCTCGTGATCATTACAAAGTATTTTATGAGGACAAAGAAATAGGAGAAATTACATCAGGTAGTTTTTCTCCTACTTTGAATAAAGGTATTGCTTTTGCAATTGTATCAGCTTCACTTCCTGAAGATGCTTCAGAAGTAGAAGTTGAAATTAGAAAAAAGCGAGCCAAATTTAAAATCACAAAAACACCATTTATTTAATGTTGGAGGAAGTTATGGCAGAAATTAAAAATGATCGTTTTTATGTTGAATCACATGAATGGATTTTGATTGAAGGAGATATTGCATATATCGGTATCACAGATTTTGCCCAAGAAGAATTAGGCGATATCGTATATGTAGAATCAGAATCAGAAGGTGAAGAATATGAACAAGGAGAAATCTTTGGGAGTGTTGAATCCGTTAAAATGGCTTCTGATTTGTATATGCCGGTTGACGGTGAAATCCTAGAGTTCAACGAAGCGTTAACAGATGAACCTGAATTAATCAATGCAGATGCTTATGAAAACTGGATTATTAAAATCAGAATGACAAATCCTGATCAACAAGCTGACTTGTTAGATGTTAAAGGATATCAAGCTGTTATCGATGAAGAATAAGAAGCATATATAACATTTTTAACTAACCGGTTGCTTTTGAAAGAACATTTCAAGAGTGAACCGGTTTTGTTTATGTAAGAAACATTCCAATAGATAGGAGAATGTAATGAGCGGATATATACCAATTAATAGAGAAAAACGTGAAGAGATTTTGTCATCAGTCGGTTTGAACATAGCGAATTTATTCGATTCAATTCCGGATGAAATAAAATTGAAAAATAGCGATGAATTAAGTATTTCAACAGAAGGAATGACTGAAGCTGAAATCATAGAGGAATTAACAGCACTTGCTGAACGTAATGAAAGAGTCGATCAATATGATTCTTATTTAGGTGCTGGTTATTATGACCATTATATTCCAGTCGTGATCAATCATTTGATTAATCGTCAAGAGTTTTTAACTTCCTATACACCATATCAAGCTGAAATGTCACAAGGAACTCTACAAGCTATTTTTGAATGGCAAAGCTATATTTGCCGTTTAACTGGACTTGATGTTTCTAATTCATCCATGTATGACGGTGCTTCAGCAGCTGCAGAAGCATTACTTCTTGCTTGCAGGCAAACAAGAAAAGAGAAAGTATGGGTTTCTGAAGGATTGAATCCTGAATATATTGAGACAATCAAAACTTATTTCCATGCTGGCGGTTTAGAGGTTGAAGTTGGACCTCTTAATGAAAATGGTAATGCGGCAGGAACCTATCCAGAAGGTGATGATTATGCGGCATTCATGGTTCAAAGCCCTAATTTCTACGGAATCGTTGAGAATCAAGCTGAACTTGTAGAAAAAGCAAAAGAAATCAAAGCAATGTCCGTCGTATCTGCTGATTTAATCAGCTTGGGATTACTCAAAAAACCAGGTGATTATGGTGTGGATATTGTGTGCGGAGAAGCCCAACCTTTAGGTGTACCGCTTAGCTTTGGCGGGCCGGCTGTTGGCTACTTGGCAGCAAATGAAAAATTATTACGCAAAATGCCAGGTAGAATTGCAGGTAAAACAGAAGATACAGAAGGTAGACAAGCTTTTGTTTTGACCATTCAAGCAAGAGAACAACATATTCGTCGTGAAAAAGCAACCTCAAATATTTGTACGAACCAAGCATTGCTTGCAACAGCAGCCACGATTTATCTAGCACTTCAAGGCAAAAATGGTTTGCGTGAAGTCGCAGAACAAAGCGCTGCAAAAGCATATTACTTACAACAAAGATTAATTGAGACTGGTTACTTTGAACCGCTTTATGATCATGCTTTCTTCAGAGAATTTGCAGTTCGTCTAAAAGCAGATAAAGATTTAAATAAAATCAATGAAAAATTATTAGACAAAAAAATTATCGGTGGTGTTGCTTTAGATTCTGATATTTGGCTCTTAGCAGTTACCGAGAAAAAATCAAAAGAAAAGATGGATGCTTTTGTCAAAGAAGTTGTCGCTCTAGTCGAAGAAGGAGGAAATCAATAATGGTACAAGAAACTTGCTTAATTTTTGATTTGCCACAAAGTGGAACGATCGATAATCGCATTGTGAAAACTTGTGATGTAGAAAAAATAGATTTCTCAAGCTTTTATGGTGATGCCTATACAGACGAATTGCCAGAGATTCCAAACTTAGCGGAAATTCAAGTTCTTCGTCATTTTACCAATATGTCTTCCAAAAACTTTGGGGTAGAAAATGGTCCATATGTCCTTGGCTCTTGCACAATGAAGTACAATCCCAAAGTTAACGAAAACATGGCCGCTTTACCAGGGTTTGCGAATACGCATCCTTTGCAACCAGTTTCAACAGTTCAAGGAAACTTAGAACTTCTCTATCGCCTAGAAAAAGATTTGAACGATATATTTGGCATGGATGCATTTACATTCCAGCCTTCAGCAGGTGCTCACGGCGAATTGACAGGCGTTATGATGATTAAAGCCTATCATGAAGCAAAACATGATGTGAAACGTAAAGTTATGCTGATCCCAGATTCTGCTCATGGTACAAATCCTGCTTCCGCTGCGATGTCTGAATTCAAAGTCAAGGAAGTAAAATCCAACAAACATGGCCGCGTCGATTTAGAAGATTTGAAGAGTAAATTAGATGATACCGTTGCAGGCATCATGCTAACAAATCCTAATACACTTGGAATTTTTGAAAAAGATGTGAAAGAGATTACAGATTTGGTTCATCAAGCTGGCGGCTTGTGCTACTACGATGGCGCGAATGCAAATGCGATTTTAATGCAAACAAGACCTGGAGACATGGGGTTTGATGTCGTACATCTCAACGTTCACAAAACCTTCTCAACACCTCATGGTGGTGGAGGTCCAGGAGCAGGTCCAGTCGGCATTAAAGAAATATTGAAACCTTTCTTACCCAAACCGGTTGTTGTCAAAACAGAAGACGGTTTTGATCTTGATTATCAAAGACCACAATCCATCGGCAAAGTTCGTGCTTTTACAGGTTCATTTGGAATTTTGGTTCGTACTTATGCTTATATTTTGGCTTATGGTGCAGAAGGACTGAGAGAAGTTTCCGAAGCAGCTGTTGCGAATGCAAATTATCTCTTCGAAAAAGTAAAAGATTATTATCATGTGCCATATCATGAACAGGCTATGCATGAATTTATCATTACCGGTGAAAATCAAAAAGCAGAAAATGGCGTGAAGACAACAGACATTGCAAAACGCTTAATTGATAATGGTTATCATCCACCGACAATATACTTCCCGTTGATTGTTCATGAAGCAATGATGGTAGAACCAACAGAGACGGAAACGCTTGAAGGCTTAGATGGTTTGGCAGATGCTTTTATTGAAATCGCAAAAGAAGCAAAAGAAGATCCAGAAATATTAAAAACGGCACCACATAAAATGCCAATCACTAGACCGGATGAAACAAGAGCTGCTCGTGAACCAGTTTTAAAGGCTTAAAATCATTCGATTCAAAAGTCAAAACGGCAAGAGATTAGGCGATGAAAAGGATGCTTTTTGTTGAATATGATACAAAGTATCAAACAAAGCTTAATATCAAGCTAAACGTTTGAAAAAACATTTTAAATTGAGTAAAATCAATGTATTGTGAAATTAAAATATTTGAAATATTAGGAGGAATATTTAATGGCAATTAAAGTAGGTATTAATGGTTTCGGTCGTATCGGCCGTATGGTTTTCCAAGCAATTTGTGACCAAGGTTTATTAGGTGACAAAATTGATGTAGTTGCTGTTGCTGACGTTAGCACAGATGCAGATTATTTTGCATACCAATTAAAATACGATTCAACACAAGGCAAATTCAAACATGAATTAGCTACAGAAAAATCAGATTCCAGCTTAGAAGAAAACGATACAATCATCGTTAATGGTACAAACAAAACACGTTGTATCTTAGCTTCTCGCGAACCAAGTGGTTTACCATGGAAAGATTTAGGTGTTGATTATGTTGTAGAATCAACAGGTTTATTCACACACTCAGACAAAGCAAAAGGTCACTTAGAAGCAGGTGCTAAAAAAGTTATTATTTCTGCTCCTGGTAAAGGCGAAGTTAAATTATGCGTTGTTGGCGTTAATGAAAATGAATATGATTCAGAAAAACACGATATCGTTTCAAACGCTTCTTGTACAACAAACTGCTTAGCTCCAGTTGTTAAAGTATTATTAGATGAAGGCATTGGCATCGAAAAAGGTTTAATGTCTACAATCCACTCATACACAGCTACTCAAAAAGTTGTTGACGGTCCTTCAAAGAAAGACTGGAGAGGTGGACGTGCTGCTGCTATCAACATCATCCCATCTACAACAGGTGCTGCTAAAGCAGTTGGTCAAGTTATCCCAGAAGTTGATGGTATCATGACAGGTATGAGCTTCCGTGTTCCTACACCTACAGTTTCTGTTGTTGACTTAACATTCACAGCAAAACGCGATACTTCAATCGAAGAAATCGATAGCTTAATGAAAAAAGCTTCTGAATCTTACTTAGAAGGTATCTTAGGATATTGCAACGAAGAAGTTGTTTCTACTGACTTCATCAGCGATTCACGTTCTTCTATCTATGACTCTTTAGCAACATTACAAAACAACTTACCTGGCGAAAAACGCTTCTTCAAAGTCGTATCTTGGTATGACAATGAATGGGGTTATTCAAATCGTACAGTTGATTTATTAATGCACATGGCTAAAGCAGACGGAAACTTATAATTCGTCGATTAGTTTAGAATTAATAGGGAGGGCATCTCTTCGGAGATGCTCTTTTTTTGTTGTTTTTTGGAGGAGCGTAACGCAAATTTACGATTTTAAATTTTTTGGATTATCTCAAAATTACGCAAAACTCGAGTTCTTGCATTTTTGCGTTATGCGAAAATTACGTAAAATTGGTGTTTTGATATTTTTGCGTTACCAAAATCATAACGTAAAATTTGAAGTTTTGCGTTTTTGCGTGTCCAAAAAAACATAATGTATCGAAAAAATAACGCAAAATTTAAGTCGTGAAGTTTTTACGTTACCAAAATAATTACGCAAAAATTTAAGTTCTGCGTTTTTGCGTTATTTGATAATTACGCAAAACTCGAGTTCTTGCATTTTTACGTGTCTTCCAAATAAACCTTCCTAGCAAGAGTGAAAATATAAACCGTAATTTTTCAACAAATTGTTTAAATTAACAATCAAAATAGAAAAGGGAAGAATTATTGATATTGTTTCTGATGATGAAGGTCCGTTTTCTCCCTCAAGAGCTGGTAGATTGCATATTAGACAAGTCATAGAAGCTTCATTTGGAGCATCTTCGAAATCTGATTTTCTCAAAAAATTCTCGTCTCAAAGCGGGCTACAAGGATACTTGGGTAACGCAGATGCTAGACAAGTAGAAATCATGATCGAAAACGGCGATGAAAAAGCTGCACTTGTTTACGAAGCGATGGCTTATCAAGTGGCGAAATCAATAGGTGAACTCGCCACTACAGTTTCTGGAGAGGTTGATTTTATTGTTTTAACTGGTGGTTTAGCTTATTCCGAAATGCTGACAACTTGGATCAAAAATCGTGTTTCTTTCATCGCAGAAGTTATCGTTCTTCCAGGAGAAAACGAAATGAAAGCCTTGGCACTTGGTGGCTTAAGAGTGTTAGCAGGTGAAG
>CAYFSZ010000021.1:0-10845 GCA_964346085.1 uncultured Mageeibacillus sp.
TTTACCCGTGTACAGTGGTCATAAAATTGATTTGAAAAGATAATAACTTCTACAATTTTGATTTTTCTTTCTGCAAATTCCTCTCAGCTTGGGTGATTGCACAGTAGTTCGGCATCACAGGTTCAAACTTTGGTGGAACCATCGCAAGCAATTGCATTTGACGTTTGCCAAGCATTGCAATACTTGTCGCTGAAATATTATTTTCACCAGCTTCCATCTCAAGTCGTTTGATATGTTGAAAATCAAATTTTCTTAATAAAGTTTCGACAGTTTCTGCTCCATCACCTAGTAAAAGTATTGTTTCATCTTTTAGATTTTTCGACAACAAAAACTCTGGTAGTTGATCATTTAAGAACTGTTGATCATGAGATAATCTTGCATCGCCTTGATAAACCGAAGCAAATACTCTGCCTCCGCGTGCATCAAAAGCCGGAATCGTGATATGGTCATGCGCAAACAAAAACGGGTAAGCCAAAGCTTCCAATGAAGATACACCGTAAACTGGAATTTGCAAGGTGTATCCAATTGTATTCGCTGTCGCAATTCCAATACGGATTCCGGTGAAGGAACCTGGACCAATTGTCACAAAGACTGCTTCTAAGGCATCCATTTCAATCTCGATTGCATCTTTCAATCGATCGATTGTTGGCATGAGATTGACAGAATGTTGATTATTTAATTTTAATGTTTCTATGATTAGCAATTCATCTTTTTTCAAAAAAGCGACAGAGAGACTTTTTCCTGAAGTATCTATTGCTAAGCGATATTCTTTTTCCATATTGATCTCCATTCATCAATCTATTTCCCAATTTTTCAAATGTTCAAAATCAAATTTCTCATCGGAAAGTTCTAAAATGTATGTTCTTCTATTTTCAATTTCTTCGTCCAGTAAAATATTTAGCCAAATCGTTCGTTCAGGTAATACTTCAGTAATACGATCTGCCCATTCGATGACACAAACTCCACCTGCATCGAGGTATTCCATAAAGCCAGCGTCGTACCATTCATATACCTCTTGTAAACGATAGGTATCAAAATGAAAAAGTGGAAGATTTCTTTCTCCGGCTTGATGTTCGAACAGCAGTGTAAAAGTTGGACTAGAAATTGGTGAATTGATTCCAAGTCCTTTCGCAATGCCATGCGTTAAAGTTGTCTTTCCGGCTCCTAATGTTCCTTTTAAAGCAACAATATCATTTGCACGTAGAGAACGACCTAATTGTTGACCAAATAGATATGTATCCTCCAGAGATTGCATCAAATATCTTTTCATTACCATAAAGTCACCTTTTCTTCATTTCGTATCTTATATATTTTAACTGTTGTCCCAAAAATAAAAAAGCCTCCGCACAAAAACTGAACGGAGGCTGATAAAAGTCGATAATAAAAATTAACGTTTTGAGAACTGAGAAGCTTTACGAGCTTTCTTGAGACCGTATTTTTTACGTTCTTTAACTCTTGAATCTCTGGATAAGAAACCATTTTTCTTCAATTCTGCTTTATAAGCATCTGCATCAGCTTCTACTAAAGCTCTTGAGATACCATGACGAACTGCACCAGCTTGACCTGAGATACCGCCACCGTGAACATTCACGATAATATCAAATTTGTCAGCAGAGTTTGTTGCGTTTAATGGTTGCATTACGATATAGCGTAAAGTTGCGAGATCAAAGTAATTTTCGAATTCTTTACCATTGATTTCAATGTTGCCTTTTCCAGGATATAAACGAACTCTTGCAATTGCTTGTTTACGACGACCAGTTCCGTAATAAAAATCTTTATTTGCCATCTAACTCGCCTCCTTTACTTCATTTCCCATACTTCAGGTTGTTGTGCCTGATGTGGATGTTCTGGTCCAGCATGGATTTTTAATTTTTTGATCATTTGTCTACCTAAAGCATTTTTAGGCAACATACCTTTAACAGCTAATTTGAGCAAACGTTCTGGATGTTTTGCTTGCATTTCTTTGAAAGAAATTTCTTTTAATCCGCCTGGATATAAGCTGTGGCGACGATATGTTTTTTTGTTTTCTTTGTTTCCTGTTAATCTCACTTTTTCAGCATTAACAACGATAACGTAATCGCCTGTGTCTACGAAAGGTGTGAATTCAGCTTTATGTTTTCCGCGTAAGATAGAAGCGACAACAGTTGCAACACGACCAAGAACTAAGTCTTCAGCATCGATAACATACCATTTACGTTCTACTTCAGCAGCTTTTGCTACATAAGTTTTCATGTACTTTCCTCCTCGAAATATTTATATCAATTTATTTTTTGCAAAATTAACGCTTAACGAATATACAAAAGTGTGCTTACAAAGTCAAGTAATATTTCAAATATAATTATTAAACTTATTTTTTCTCTGTTTTTCGCTGTTTATCTCTTGTTTTCTCGTGAGGTAATTTTATTTTTTGTTTTTATGTTTGAGTATCATCAGAATAAGAATAATCATTGAAATAACAAGTACAAAAGCCAGTCCACCCAACATTAGTAGATCACTGTTATTTTGAAATTTTGATAGAATCCCTTGGCCATTCGGCATATTTTCCTGATCGTTCTCAGAACCAGAGATTGAGGAAGTATTAATGGTCGGTAATTCAGTTTCCGCTTCATTACGACCAAGTAAATTGTCGATTAAATTTCCTGTTTCCTTAATTTCCTCAGTCATTTCTTCCGTTGCTAATATTTCATTTTTTTCTTCTTCATCTAGAAATTCATGTTCAACGAAGTCGTCCAAAGTATTTTCAAAAGTCAAATGATTGATTCCTTGTAGAATGTCAGGATTTTGACCTAAGAATGCATATACTTCAGTTTTGCTAGGACTTCCTGCTTTGATTACTGCTTCTTCTAAAATCCCGCGTAATAACATCCCTGTATTGGACGCACCTGCTTGTCCTTCTAAATAACCATTAAAGATGATTCCACAAAGATGTCTGCCATCATAAGTATGTACTGTTGCGGCTAGGCAATAACCAGCTATATCTGTTGTACCTGTTTTGACACCATCATAAGTGTGTAGATATGGAGATTCCAAATCACTGTCTCCTAATAACAACAGCTTATTACTATTGTTGAAAATACCCCATTCGCTAGTTGGTACATTTCGTTCGACGATGTATTGTTTTGTCGATACCAATTCTTGAAAAACTTCATTTTGCATGCTGTATTGAATAATTTTTGCTAAATCGCTTGGTGTAAAATAATGATCTTCTAAGCCGAATCCTGAAGCATCGACCATATTTGTTCCAGTTGCTCCTATTTCCTTTGCTTTTTCATTCATCATGAAGACAAAGTTTTCTTCTGATCCGCCATAAGTTTCTGCTAAGGCTTTCGCACAATCATTCGCAGAAGCAACCATTAATAGATGTAATGCTTCGCTTGTTGTGATTTGTGTTCCAACACCATAGTCAGATCTGACTGATTCAGGCGAGGGTAAATCTAATGCATATTCTGATAATATAACCGGTTTTTCTAAGTCAAAATCAGGAGACTCAATAACTGTAATCGCTGTCAAAATTTTCGTCATGCTAGCTGGATAAGCTTGTTCCTCTGCTCCTTTTTCTAGCAGGATTTCTCCTGTTTCCATGTCCGTGACAATATATTGAGCAGCTTGAATGTCTTCGAATACGGGGAAATTTCGTTGTTTTTGTTCTGTTTTATTTTGCAAAAATGCTTCTGGTAAGAGCCACGTTTTCTCTTCATGAGTGATTTCAATCATATTTTTTTGCAAATTCAATTCATAATTGGCTTCTGCTTGCACCTTGATATCCGGGAGCAAAACTAGAAAATTTAAACAAGAAAGTAATCCTATCAGAATAATTTTCATAGTAATTGTTAATTTTCTAGCGTTTAAAAACATCTTCATTCCCTCTTTCGTCTCATGTAGATATCAGAATAACACTTTGATTTTTATTATGTCTACTTTTTGATATAATCACTTTGTTTTTAAAATAATGTAGTAAGGACTAACTATGAATTCAGAAGATAAAATCTTAAATAAGGAAAAGAAAGAATTAGAGAAGCAGATTAAACGTCGCCGCACTTTTGCCATTATTTCCCATCCGGATGCTGGTAAAACGACCATGACTGAGAAATTATTGCTGTACGGAGGCGCAATCCATTTAGCAGGTACAGTTAAAGGCAGAAAAGCTGCTCGCCATGCTACTTCTGACTGGATGGAGATTGAAAAGCAAAGAGGTATCTCCGTTTCTTCTTCCGTTATGCAATTTGAATACGATAATTTTTGTGTCAATATTCTAGATACACCTGGCCATCAGGATTTCTCGGAAGATACTTATCGTACACTATGTGCAGCAGACGCAGCCATTATGATGATTGATGCAGCAAGAGGTGTGCAAGAACAAACCATCAAGTTGTTCGAAGTTTGCCGCTTACGTGGTATCCCAATTTTCACATTTGTTAACAAAATGGATAGAGCCGCAAAATCTCCTTTTGATTTGATGGATGAGTTAGAAAAAGTATTAGGCATTTTTGCAGTGCCTATCAATTGGCCAATTGGTACGGATGGTGATTTCCAAGGTGTATACAATCGCAAATTAAATCAAATCGAACTTTTTGATGATAAAAATGAAGATCATGGCGCCAGTATGGTCAGCGTCAAGGCTTCTTCTATTGATGATCCACATTTAGCTGAAGAACTTGGAAGTTATTATCATGACAAATTAATGGAGGATATCGAACTTCTCGATATTGCAGGCGATGACCTCGATTTAGAAAAAGTATCAAAAGGTTTACAAACACCTCTATTCTTTGGCTCTGCGCTAACTAATTTCGGTGTTGAATTCTTCTTACAAGAGTTTTTGTCAATGGCTCCATCTCCTGTGCCAAGAAAATCTAGCGAAGGAATTGTTGACCCAATTGACAATCCTTTTTCCGCGTTTGTTTTCAAAATTCAGGCAAACATGAATCCTGATCATCGGGATCGTATTACATTTATCCGCATTTGTTCAGGTAAATATGAAAAGGATATGCAGGTCAAACATGTACGTACAGGAAAGCAAATTCGCCTAGCACAGCCACAACAATTCATGGCTCAAGATCGTAACTTTGTTGAAGATGCTTATGCAGGTGACATCATTGGTTTATTTGATTCAGGGAATTTCCAGATCGGTGATAGCTTAACCGTAGGATCGAATTTGGTCTTTGATGATATCCCTGTTTTCCCACCTGAACATTTTGCTAGAGTTTCTGCCAAAGATTCAATGAAACGCAAGCAATTCCAAAAGGGTATTTCACAATTAGATGAAGAAGGTGCCATCCAGTTGTATCAACAATACGGAATCGGAACCGAAACTTACATTCTTGGTGTAGTCGGGGTATTGCAGTTTGAAGTTTTGGAACATCGCTTAAAGAATGAATACAATGTCGATTTATCGATTCAGCGATTACCTTATCACGTGGCTCGCTGGGTCAAATGGACGGATGAATCAAAACAAAAACCAATCAGCGACATCATTATCGCTTCGAATAATATGCTGGTCGAAGATAAAGATAAAAATCCTGTTATTTTATTCGAATCAAAATGGGCTACTTCTTGGGTATTGGATCAAAATTCAGGAATGCAGCTAGAAAGCATTAAAAATTCTGCTGAATAGACGATGTAATTAAATAATTATTTGCATAGAAAAAAGGTAGTTATTCATGAGAATAACTACCTTTTTTGATTTATTCATCTTCTAAAATTGTGGTGAAAACTTTTTCCATCGCTTCTTCAAAATCTACAAAAACAAGATTTGGCCGTTCATAACCAGAGAGAGCTGCAATCGGAATATTCAAACCACTTTCTTCTGCTACCAACTCTAATATTTGAGAAAAGTTTTTCTTCTTTAATTCTTTTTTGTTAAAGAGCGCATCTGCACTGACCTGCGAAGATAAAAGTGGATGCTCTAAAACTGGTATCACAACGCTATTTTGATTCAAGTTGATTCTTCTTGATTTTTTTAAATTATCAAGTGTTAAAGCAGTATACGCATCAAATAAATAATCTGTACGTAAATACCAATCAGAAACTGTTTCTGGAATGACTTTGTTCTGGATTACATTAGCATCAATGAATTTCCGCAAATCTTGAAGGATATTATCTATTTTTGCGGATTCTCCATTTGCCAAATCTTCCATCACGCTAGAGCTTCGCTCAACATCTCTATTCATAATTTCAAAAATGAATCTTTCCATATTAGAATAATAAATTTGATCCAATAGAGGTGTACTTGTTTTAAAAAACTTACGTTTTACATCCATTTTTCCCGTATTCAAAAAATCAACGAAAGCTTTATTTTGATTATTGGCAATGGATAATGAAGAAATAGGTAATCCCAGTTCTTTTAGCAGTATACTTACATATAAAAAATCTAAATTGTTATTTGGAAAAGCTAATATGAAATCTTGATTTTCTTGAAGAATCTCTTGGTTTAACAAATCGATATATGCTGAAATCAAAAGGATGATATATGCAATATAATAGACGAAATGTTGGCTTCCCATATGGATAACATGTTTATTTTGCTTGAGCAATAGATTGATTTTCTCTTCATTAGAAAAAATCATTTCTGCTAATTGATCATATTCTTCCACTCGACTTTTCACGCTGAAAATCGATAATTGATTTGCATTCACAAATTCTTCTGGAAATTCTTTATTTTGTATTTTATTTGACTGTTTATCTATTGCTGCCTCTTCATTTATTTCATTTTGATTATTGCTCTCTTCATCCATCAAATCATCAAAACTCAGTTCTGAACTTTCGTCAACAAATCTATTTTTGTTCCAAACATATTGAATTTCTTTCAATGCATAATTCGTTGCTGATTTTTTATCTATAATGAATAATGGCTTGTATTGATGCGTATCAAAATCTAATGCAGCCAAAGCTTTCAAGTGATGAACAGATTCATTGACCACTAAGTACCATTCTTCCCCATCTTCAGCAAGATGCTTCAAACAAGATAATAACAGTGCTTGTGCAAAATCGACATAGGAACCAGTTTTTCCATTCGTCATAAAAACAAAAGATGGGTTTTCGACATAAGGATTTAAGATTTTACTTTCATAAATCGTTTCATTTTGGAAGTGATCTGCAGGCCAAGCTTCTTCAATAATCGATTGAATAAGCACCTCTGATAAATCTGGTGCAAAAACAGCAAATATTTTTTTTGCACGATCTACAAATGATAAATCTCTCAATTCACTCATAAATTGTTCTGAAAGGATTGGCATATGATCTGGAACATAATATCCCTCCCTCGGTCTTACCGATCTGAACATTTCTCTAAAATTTAATTTAATACTACTACTTCTTGTTGTTTGATATTGCATTTAATCCTCAGTTTATTTAGTAAATCATATATTCATCTATTCGGAAGGTATTGTTTCTGTTTGTGTAGAAATTGTTTCTTGGCTACTTGTTGCTTGAACATTCGTCTGATTTTCTTGCTCTTGAAATTCCGCAAAATAATCATCTAATAATTGTTGAATTGATGCATCTTCCTTCGCTCTATCTGTTAACTCGTTCTCAAGCCATTGTAATTGTTGTAAATATTTCACATTATTACCACTTGCATTGAGAATAGCTGGTCTTATTCCAAAATAAAAAATACTAAGTACAAATAAAGCAATCAGTATCACAAATCCTGTAAAACGAATATTATTTTTCTTCTCTTCATAAGCAACTTCTCCACTCAAATCCAAAGGATTATCGTTGCCTAGTTTACGATTTAATTCATTAATCTCTTCACGATTTAGATGATGTGCATTTTTGCCTTTAGGTGCCTTCGTTAATACATCTGCAATGGAAACTTCTTTTTTGTTTTGTTTCTTCGTGTATTGCGGGCTTTTGTCTTTGTGTTTAGATTTTTGATGAGCAATTTCTTTTTCTAATATTGAAATCTGTTCCTTCAACATTTTAGATTCTTGCGCATCAACATCAAGAAGACTCACCTTTTTCAGTAAGTCCAATGCTTTTTCATAATCTCGATCTTCTGCAATGGAAATTGCCAAAACATGTGAAGCCTGAGGAAACATTGGATAATCGTTTGCAATAGCTGAAATTATACGCAATGTATTTTTCGAATTCGATTTATCTTTCTTTAAATCATTCAATGCTTTATTAAAGGCATTTACAGCTTCATTAATTTCTCTAGGTGTTGCAAATAAAGAAATATCTTCTACATTTACTGCCTGAAATGCATCATAGTATTTTTGCCAATTCAAGAAATTTCTTCCTCCAATAAATCTAACAATATAGGTCTAACATCGCCAATCATATACAGTGAACCAAAACTAATCAGTGGCAAGTTTTCTCGTCTTGCCAAATCAAATGCATATTTTGTAGCCATGTTTAAATCATTTGCATATAGGATTTCATTATATAAAGGTTTTTGCTTTGTTTCCAGTTCATCTATTTTTTTTAAATTAATTTTTGATTTCGGATATTTCTGTTGCAATTTTTCTGCAAATTCATTGGCCAACTCTTCAGCTGGCATCGCTCTCGGAAAATCAGGTTGCGTACAAATAATTTGCGCAATTTGATAAAGATTTGATTTCAAAAATTCTGATATCATTTCCTCATGCGCTTTGTCTTTTAAAACCCCAAACAAAATCACAATTTTCTGACCAGAAAAAAACTTCTCTAAGTATTTTTTTAGACCTGAAATTCCTTGAATATTATGCGCACCATCAACGAGTAAAAAAGGATTTTTTGATAGACACTCTAGCCGACCTGCCCATTTTGCCATTGATAGGCCTTTCTCAATATTCATTTGATTTGTAATATGCTGACACGCTTCAATTGCAAGCGAAGCATTTTGCGCTTGATAATCTCCGGCTAATTGAATATGGTAAGGACCATGATTTTGATACATGAAAGATTGACCAGAAACGAAAGAAGATAATATTTCAATATTTTCACCGTTGACAATCGTTAGTTCAGAATTCAATTCTTTCGCTTTTTCACGAATGACTTGTTCTGCTTGTATAGCATCACTTTCTAATAATTCTGTATCATGAGGATTATACAGAATTGTAGGTACATTTTCTTGAATAATTCCGGCTTTTTCACAAGCAATTTCCGCCATCGTATGGCCTAAGCGGTCCACATGATCATAGCTTAAGGCTGTAATGACATTAACTATTTTGTTAGAGCATACGTTCGTTGAATCTAATCTACCACCCAATCCAGTTTCCAAAATGACGATATCACAATTCATCTCAGCGAAATAGATAAATGCAGCAGCCGTGATCATCTCAAATTCTGTCGGCATCTCAAAGCCCTTTGCTTTCAACACTTCCACTTCAAAAGCAATCAAAGCCATAATTTTTGAAAAATGTCTATCTGAAATTTCTGCAGATCGATTATCTTGAAACAAATTCTGTAATCCTTTTGTCCCATCAATAATTCGAATCCGTTCGTTAAAATTCGTTAAGTACGGAGATGTAAATAGACCCGTTCTCTTTCCCGATGCGGCTGCGATAAACGCACACATGGAGCTCACTGAACCCTTTCCATTTGTCCCCGCGATGTGGATGACCGGATATGCATTTTGCGGATTTCCCATCATATTGAGTAATTGCTTAATTCTTTCCAGACCTGGACGAATTCCAAATTTTCTGGCAGTTGCTAAAAATTCAAGAGCTTGCTCAAAAGACCAATATTTTGATTTTTCATACGTCTGATTCAATCCAGAACCTGAAAACATAACCTATCTCCTACCCCTTAATTCTCTCTTTTGTTAAAGATAAAAAATTTTCCTACTGTATAATTTCCAATGATAACAAATATGGATGCCATTGCTTTTACGATAGGAAATCGATAGTTAAGAATCTCTATCTGCGGATTAAATCGCAAACCTGAAATCATTAATTCCATAAATCCATGTTCAAAAATTAAAGATATGATTGCTCTTGAAACGAAAAAATAAATGATTTCAGGAAAAATTTTCTGATGTGATTGAAAAACAAATACCTTATTCAAAAAATACGCCAATATAATGGATAGTACAATCGAAATAATATTCGCCTTTCGCCAAGCATTCTCCGGCCACATTTGCATTAAGCTGGAATAGATAAACCAATTTGCAAAAGTGACTACCACTCCTGAAAAAATATAAAGAATGAATTCCTTTGAGAAGAATTTACTCAACAAGCTCTTCAAATTCAACTAACAACGCCATCCTTATCTAGGTTTAATGTGATTTTGGAAAATCATAAAACCTAAAGCTATCATTGAGCTAACGCTAATTAAAGCTAATCCGCCAATAATTACCTTATTATCGATTTCAGAATCCTTTTCTGTCAATTTAAAGGCTTGTTCTTGTTTAGCTTGTTTCTCTTCTGGCAATTTCTGTTCATTTGTTTTGGTATTTTCACTATTTTCAGTAGTCGGTTCAATTCTTGTAGTAGTTGTTTCTTCCATCTTTAAGATCTTCGCAGATGTTGCGGTTGTTTTCTTTTCGGTTGCATTATTTTGCAAAACAATTTGTTCCGTTTGCGCACTTGATTCAACTTGTTCTGATGTAGAAGTTGCTTCCAGTGGCTGATTATTATCAGCATTATTAGCTTTTTCTTGTTGTTCTAGGTCTTCCAATTTAATTGTTTGCATAGTTGTCTGAACATTTTCAGTAATGACAGTATCTCCTTGTCCTTGCGTTATTTTTATATCATCAGACTTAGTCTGAGATGTTTTTGTCTCTGTCTGAGAAGGCGTAGGCTCTTCAGTCTTTGTAGTCTTTGTAGAAGTTTCTGTCGGTTTTGTTGTGGATGTAGGCTTTGTTTCCGTTTCAGATTCTTCTTTAGTAGTAGGAGTGTCTTTATCCTCGATTGTTTGAGTTTCGGT
>CAYFSZ010000021.1:10945-20568 GCA_964346085.1 uncultured Mageeibacillus sp.
GTTTCGGTTTCTGTTTCAGTTTCAGTTTCTGTTGGTTTAGTCGTAGTTGATTCTTCACTTGATTCTTCTGGTTCAGGTTCTAAATATTCAGTTTCTGTAGGAATAATTGGCTCATCAACATCTGTTGGTTCGGTGATGACTGTCCCCGGATCTGATGGTCTGTTATCAGCTTCTTCATTGACAATTTCTAATGAAACAGAATTATTCAAAACTTCTAAACGCTGCACATTCCCACCGATAGAACCTTGTCCTATAACAGCTTTGTCTAATCCAAATGACGCTAACCCGCTTAAATTACCTTTTGCAACGAAAGTAAATTGCGCAATCACTTCTCCTTGATAAGGATTCGAAGCATCCATCAAGAATTGCATTACTTCTATGCTTCCTAACTCTCCATCCTGTTGATTGAATGAGATTGGTTTTTCTCCAAATACTGTATTACCTACTAATTCAAATCTTTCAGCATCGTAAGAAACTTTGAACTGCCCAGAAGTCACACCTACTCCGGAATAATTAACAACCGATACAGTAACTTGCTCCCCGATAAGCGCTGTTTCATTTGAGATAACAAAATATACACCTTGTCCAGGTTGTTCTTCTGGTGTTGGTTCACCCTCAGTGGCGAGCACAATTGGTGAACTCAATGTAATCATCAAAAATAAAAAGCAAAATAATAAAGATAATTTATTCAATATTTTTTTCATAATCTTCCTCATCTCATTCTATTATCGGGTTCAAATTCGGGCTAATCTCTACATACCCACTAATGTATCTCGCTAACTGATCCACATCTAAAACATTTAACTCTGCATCTTGCACAACATTAGCCGCTGATATTTGCGCATCACTTAAGTCCAAATAACCTGAAATATATCGCATAGATGAGTCAACATCTAGGATGTCAATCATCGCATCCCCATTCACATCACCGAATCGAATCAGTGTATATGTCCCAACAATTTGATTTCCGTCTTTTTGAAGAATTTGATCTCCCGTTGCAACGGCACCAGATGTTTTCGCTTTTCCTGCTTTATCAGCAATCGAAATCGTCGTGTTATCCGTTGCATACACATTCGCTAGAATTTCTTCTACTAAATGAAGTTTTTGGGATTCATCAATTCCGTATACAAAACCATTCGGTTGAATTTGTAATTTATCACTTTGGAGTTTGGCGTACTCTTTTTGGGTTTCTCCCTCATAGTGAACAATAATTTCATAATATCTTTGCTCCCCATTAGTCGCTGTAACTGTGATGATAATAGCGTTCTCTCCGTTCTTTAACGTATAAGTCCCTAAACCATCAATTGCGGCATAGGGATTATACGCGGTTGCCCGAAAAGTTATTTTATTATTCGGTGCTTTAATATTGAGTTGATACCTATAGTTTGACGTTTGAAAACCAGGTAATAATGCATCATCTAAATACAACGAGCGTAACCAGTTATTCGGTGTTCCTGAGGATTCTACCGGATAAGGTGCCTGCATATCTGGAATCGCAGCAAAAACTGGTATTAAAAATTCTTTCGCTTCCGCTAATGTTCCCTGATTCATGTATCCAGTATAGGTAGTACCTGATTCATGAATTGGTGCCAAAACATTCCCCATATATTGATGTAAATAGCCTAAATTATGTAACAAATCAAATTTTTGCAAATAGACTGTATTTTGTAAATTATTAATATAATCGCTACCTAAGAAAACTGCTCCTCCCATAATTGCTTTTTCAGGAGATGTCCATGGCAAAAACATGGCTTCCCTTCTGGCTGGATTTCTTAAATACCCATCTCGAGCAAAAATCAATCCATTCCTTAATGGGTCTGTCGTACTTCCATATGCACCAATGCTAAAGAAATTATAATAACCTTCAACGCCAGGATAAGTGCCTGTTGTTGCACCGGATCCCTGAGAACCTACTTCGATTTTTGACCTTGCAATCAAATGGTACGGAGATACTCTTGAATGCTCTGCTGCATTCATAAAAATATTTGTATACTCATCCGTATCCATAAATGTATTTCTTAACATATCTCTAGCCCCTTCCCAAGTTTGCACTTCAGGATTGTAACTGAGGCTTTCAAACATAAATATGCTTGATTCGTCTAAGAAGTTACGAGGATCGAGATAATAAGCAATAATTTCTCGACTTGCTGCCACCCAACCTGGTTCATATTGAAACCAAGTATTTGTTTCTTTATCAAAATCTCTAGATGCTCTCGATTTAAAGCTATCCGGAGAGCTAGCTGGTATGAGATTTATTGCTCCTTCAGGACGGTATTGATTATTTAATGCTGATTCATAATCAGTATTCACAAAAATCGGAGTAAATCTCCAATTCGGATATTTTTGATGTAAATCATGAAGTTTAGGGACATATGACAATGGAAAACCTGCATTAATAAGTGTTTGTTCAAAATCAGTATCCCTTTCTCCTGGAGGAAATTCAGGTTCCCAAGCTTGGATTCTGATATATTGAGCAGACACATATCCATCTTGATTTTGATAATCAATGCGATACCATCTTGTATCACCAGAAATTGCTTGTCCTTGTACTTCTTCTAATAATAAAACTTGTTCTCCGTATGGAATACTTCCAATTTTAGGATTATTCGTGTCTGGAGTTGAACGAATATTTAAAACAGGAGACGCATCAATGACAGCTTCAACAGGAAAAACCATTTCCGCAACTGTATCTCTGCTAAAGAATAAACTAAGCGGAATAATGCTAAGAATAAGCAAAACGATGATTCCAGCTGTTAGATTTTTGTTTCTCTCACTTTTCATAATAACTCCACTGTCACTACATATTGGATAATCATTATAACAAGTAATATTTTAGAGAAATAGCAATCTGAGTCCTCGTTGTAGAGATTTAGTCACTGTGTAATCACTCTGAAACATTGTCCTTTTCTTTGACATCATTCCGTAATCATAACAACGGAGATTGCAATTGATCCAAAGTCATTTCATAAGCAGGAACAGCATTCTCCAAAAACCAGTTCAATTCATCTGATTGATATTCAATGAGCTTTTGCTTGGTATATTTTGCAGCTTCCTTAAACTCATTATTTCCTTGTTTCAATTCTGAAATACACTTTAAGTGCGCTGATAATGTATCTGCTTGTTTGACAAGTTGCCATGTTGCTTTTGCATCTTCATCGTTTAAGTTTGGCATAAAATATGCATAATATTGCTCACCAAGTTTCTCTGGCAAAAGGCCTAACATAGCCTCCACCGCATGCTCTTCAACAATTTGATATTGTTTTCGCATCTCCTGATTGAAATACTTGACCGGTGTCGGCATATCTCCTGTTATAATTTCACTCACATCATGATAAAGAGCCATCAGTAACGCTTTTTCTAAATTGACATTATTTTCTTTGTTTGGAAAATATATTTGGCGAATTTCATATAAGGAATGAACAAGCATAATTACGTCAAAAGTATGTTCTTTTACATTTTCTTTTTCCGTGTTTTTCATTAAAGACCAACGTTCAATGTATTTGACACGGTCAAGCATTGCAAAAAAACTAATTATCTTCTTCATACTGTCACCAATCTACTTCCTTTTTTCTATATCATACTTGGAAAAGTTGTTTGAAACATTCTTGTGCGAAATGATCTGTCATGCCTGCAATGTAATCAACAACTTTGCGATATATACTTGCTTCTCTTTCTGGATGCTTATCTAAATAAGCAGAAAAATTATTCAAAATCGTATTTCGCTCTGCTTCTTGCTGTAATTTTTTTGGATTTGCGGCAAGTTCAATCAAAACTTCAAATAATCCTTGAATAATATTTCTAACGGTAAAATCATAACGTTGAATACGATCAGATTTATAGATATAGCGCAGATTATTATTCAGGAGTTCTTCCATCGCTAATCCTTTTTCTCTAGATAATTTAATAGCATCTTTGCCATAGCTGTTTTCGATAATGTCAAAAACCAATGTGTTTATTATCTCTCCATTTGTTTTACCTAATTCAGTTTTGATATCAATTGGTAAATTTGAAAAGCTCATCAGTCCAGCCCTTGCGCCATCTTCAATATCTCTTCCTACATAGGCAATTTTGTCAGCCATGCGCACAACACAACCTTCTAAGGTTGCAGGTACTTTATGTAGCATAGCGCCAGGAATTAATTCTTCTTCCGTTTTACTTCTATTAGGAGAAATATCGAACTCATGGTACTTCTCACCGCAATGAGAAACGATACCATCTCGAACTTCAAATGTTAAATTCAAGCCAAATTCATTTTCCTTTCTCTGTGAGAGAACATCGACCACACGTAAACTATGAATTTCATGTTGAAAAGTGAAATCTGCATTGTATTTTTTTAGACATGCTTGTAATTCTTTTTCCCCTGTATGCCCAAAAGGTGTGTGACCAATGTCATGTCCTAAAGCGATAGCCTCTATTAAATCGACATTTAAGTTCAATGCTTTGCCAATTGTTCCAGCGATATATTTGACATAGAGAACATGCTCCATTCTTGTGCAAATATGATCATTGCGCGGATCAAAAAACACCTGCGTTTTCTGTCTCAGCCTACGAAAATCTACCGAATATAAAATTCTTCCCAAATCACGTTCATAAGGCGTTCTAACCGGACAATCTGTTTCGTCAATTTTCCTTTTTCTGCTATTTGCACTGAGCATTGCAAATTCGCTGAGAATATTCTTTTCTCTTTGTTGCTTAATTTTTCTTGGAACAACTTGCATTGTTTTCTCCCGAATTACTATTTTCTTATAGAATACACTAATTATAGTAAAATATTATAGTCAATTATGTATCTACTTTCGTCAAAGGGGCTGAACTTGCCATCATCCGCTTTGTCGCCCCAGAAAAATCTAAGGTTAGGATGGCATCACCAGCGACATAGTCAATTTTCTTCAGTATACCCTCACCAAATTTTTGATGACTAAATTTTTGATTTACTCTAAGGTTAGACACATCTAAGCCATTGTTCTTCGCAAATGAATTACCAGCTTTTTGCTCAATTCCAAATGATCCTAATCGTTTTGATTTCAGACCTGAACTTTGTGATGAATACTGTGATTGTTTAGGAATATTAGATCCTCCACGATATGTTTTGACCCCAGAATATGTTCCCGATCCTCCAAAATTCTGTCTCGCAGAAGATGTTTGCTCTGATTGAGAATTAATACGACTACCACCGATTTCTTGGAGAAAATCACTCGGAATTTCAGCCATAAAACGAGATACTAAGTTATATCTAGTCTGACCGTATAACAAGCGAGATCTTGTCGCTGTCATATGCAGATATTTTCTTGCTCTTGTGATCCCAACATAAGCAAGTCTACGTTCTTCCTCTAACTGATCAGGAGTTTCAAAAGAGCGATAGCCAGGGAAAAGACTTTCTTCCATTCCAACAATGAAAACCGCATCAAATTCCAATCCTTTTGCTGAATGAATAGCCATTAAGCGAACTGTATTTTCTGCTTCATCTTGATCAAGATCAGAATACAGGGTTGTCCGTTCTAAAAATCCATTTGTTAAAGAAATAAGTGAAATATCGTCCGCGAAAATATCCTCTTCATCTTTTGCCAAATCAGGAATTAAATCTGCAGAAAAATCATTCTCCATCTGCTTAAATTGCTCAATTTCTTGCAAGATTTTCTGTTCAAATTCAATCGCATCAGAAATGATTTCTTGTAAATTTTCAATACGCGTAGCCGCATCATCCACATTCTGCTCTTTTTGTTCAATTAAATCCTGTAAAAGACCTGATTTTTCCTGAATCTCTCGACAAAATTCAGCGAAATTAAGGTCATTCTTTATGATAGAATCTCTTAAATCCGCAATGATATTAACAAATTCTGTTAGTTTTGCAGATGCCCTTGATAATTCAGGATAGGAAGAAGCATTGATGAGAACTTGCATCATTGGAATTCGTTCCTTTGCTGCTATAGCACGCACCTGTTCTATTGTTCGATTCCCAATTCCTCGTTTCGGAACGTTAATAATTCTGGTCAGTGCAAGTTCATCATTTTCAGAAAATACAACACGCATATAGGCTAAGAAGTCTTTGATTTCTTTGCGGTCATAGAAGCGTAATCCACCATAAATATTGTATAGAATACCTTGTTCTCTTAAAGCAAATTCCAAGTTTCTTGAAAGTGCATTCACACGATATAAAACACCAATATTGCCTGCTGAAATCGGATTATCTCTACGATTCATTAAGCGTTTAATCTCAGTAGCCACATAACGAGCTTCATCATATTGGGTTTCTGCCAAATAGAATTGAATTCTATCGCCTTCAGCCCCTTCAGTCCAAAGTTTTTTGTCAGTACGCCCCTCATTTTTTCGAATCACAGAATTGGCCGCATTGAGGATTGTTTGTGTGGAACGATAATTCTGTTCTAATTTGATGACTTTACTGTTTTTAAAATCTTTCTCAAAGTTCAAGATATTCTCAATATTCGCTCCTCTAAAGCTATATATTGATTGATCATCATCGCCAACCACACAGATATTTTTATGTTTTGCACTCAATAGCTTAACAATTAGGTACTGAACATGATTGGTGTCTTGATATTCGTCCACCATGATATGTCTAAAGCGAGTCTGATATGCATCCAACACATCAGGATTTTCTCGAAATAATTTGACGGCATAAACCAATATGTCATCAAAGTCCATGCTGTTTCCTCGCAACATGTTTTCTTGATACGTTTTATAAATCTGCACAATTTGCTTATGCATTTGATCATGTCGATTTTCTTTCTCTAAATCAGTCCAAGATATCATCCTATTTTTAGCCGCACTGATTTTATTTTGTACGGTTCTTGCATTCACGATATTCTCGTCGATATTTAAATTTTTTAGAATTTCCTTAAGAAGACGCTGTTGATCATCAGTATCTAAAATCGTAAAATTTGACGTGAAACCCAGACGTTCAGCGTGCTGTCTTAGAATACGCAACATCATTGAATGGAAGGTGCCAATCCACATTCCTCTTCCATTAAATCCGAGCAATTGTTCTGCTCTTTCCTTCATTTCATTGGCTGCTTTATTGGTGAATGTTATAGCCATGATTTCACTTGGCCATACATGCTCACACTGCACTAAATAGGCAATACGATGTGTAATGACTCTTGTTTTTCCTGAACCTGCACCAGCTAAAATTAAAAGAGGTCCGTTTGTATGTAATACAGCTTCTTTTTGTACACTATTTAGTCCACTAATTAATTGATTCTTTATTTCGTCTTGTGTCATTGTTATGTTCTCAGCAAATTTTTGCCTTTGTTCTCCAAACTTTTTTTCTTATTTTATCATAATATCTTTCGCGGAAAATCAAAATCGCCTCGGAAGGCGATTTTGAAATAAGATGAAAATAAATAATATAATATATATGCTAAAAAAGAAATATTAGTATTCTAATTCAATCCAACCGTAATTCTGGTCTCCACGTCTTTTATAAACCATATTCACCTTTCCTGTTTCTGCATTTAAGAAAGCAAAAAAGTCATGTCCAAGCATTTCCATTTGTAGAGTCGCTTCTTCTTCATCCATTGGCAAGATCGGGAATGTTTTATGACGAGAAATCTGAGATTGATTATCTTGATCGTCTTCTACTTCAAATTCTTCTTCAGCAAGATATTGTTTCATATAGCTGAACTGTTTGCGATTACGTTTCATTTTGCTCTTATTCTTGCGAAGTTGGCGTTCTAAAATATCAATTGCAACTTGTAATGCAGAACGAACTTCTTGAGCAACTGCTTCAGCGCGATAATAATGTCGATCAATATTGAATGTAACTTCAAGTTTGAGTAATTCCTGCGCAGGTTGCATTTTTACTTCTGCAACCGCTTCACCATCGAAATAACGATCAAATTTTGAAAGTTTATCGTGGATCATCTCACGCATCGCATCATTGATTTTTACACCTTGACCTATAATATTGATTTTCATTGTCTATACTCCCTTCTTCGTTTTCATTGACTGAAAACAAGATTATTAACGAAGAGTCGTTTAATATATGTATATTATACACAAACTAAAGGAATAATGAAAACTATTTTTTGAGTAAATAGCATAATGCATGGATTCTTCTTAATGTTATATGAACAGTCGACTAATCATCAAAATCATTTAACTCATTCAATGAAAAATTAAACATGCCACAATTTCCAATTTCACAAGTCGCACAACCACTTGTACAACAAGAAGCAGTAAATTCATCCGAAATAGGGAAATGATAATGTTCTACATCTTTTGCGTATTCTTTTAATTTTTCATAAGAGATACTACCCAACTGTTCGAACCATGATGAGAATTCATCACCTGTAGGTAAAGATGCAGTTTTCACAATCTCGCCGTCTAAGACAGTGATTGGGAAAATGCTGTCATCGCTTCCACTCATTTCATTAAAAACGGCTTTTTCTGTTAAAAATCGTCCTGGTGAATCTTGAAAACTGATCATCTCAAAAGGTAAGTTTTTATCTTTGCTAACTTGATTATAATCCAAGTATAAAGAATATCCATCCTTTTCTGTCTCAGGAATATAATATGGTAATGTATAAAATATTTTTAGAGCTTTCATTCCGTATTCCTTTTTCCAATCATTTTCAACTTTTTAATTTTTTGTTTTATTACTCTACCTCATAAGCAACAAGTCTACAGTAACAATTAACACAATTGTATGTGACTATATAGTGCAAAGCTTGGTATACTATGAAAGTCAAGGAGGTAATATTTTATGAAAAGCATCACTTTTGAAAACGGATTTGTCATGCCGGTAATTGGACTAGGAATCTATAATATCAGCGATGAAGATATGAATCGTGTTATTGAATCGGCATATGAAGTGGGATATCGCCATTTTGACACCGCAGAAATGTACGAAAACGAAGCAGCCTTAGGTAGAGCCTGGAAAAATTTATCCATTCCTCGCGATGACATTCAGCTTACCACAAAAATCCATAACATCTATCAAGGTTATGAGCAAACACTTAAAGCTTTTTCTGAATCATGCAAAGATTTACAAACTGATTATGTCGATCAATTATTAATCCATTGGCCAGGTCAAAATGATAAAAGAACGATTGAAACATGGCAAGCTTTTGAGAAGTTATATGAAGAAGGCTATGTCAAAGCAATTGGAGTTAGTAACTTTACCATTCGACATTTGCAAGTCATTGAAAACAATTGTCATATCATGCCAATGAGCAATCAAGTTGAGAGAAATCCAATGCAGACAGAAATGGATATTCTTCCTTATATGAAGGAAAAAAATATTGTTGCGATTGCTTGGTCTCCTCTACGCCGTGGTCGTCTGGGAGAAATCGATTTTTTACAACAAATGGCTGCAAAGTATGGGAAAACTGTTTCTCAAATTGTTCTACGTTGGAATATTGAGAGTGATGTCGCTATTATTCCGAAATCTACAAATCCTGTGCGTTTGAAAGAAAATATTGATATATTCGATTTTTCTTTAACCGAAGAAGAAGTAAAGCTAATTGATAGCTTACATACCGGAGAAAGAATTTCCTTCGATCCAGATACGTACGATTTTTAATCACTTAGGTTTTGTGACCTACTATTTGATTATAGACCTTTAAGGGACGGCTTATTGTAAAACACCTTCAATTTCCGTCCCT
>CAYFSZ010000022.1:0-4847 GCA_964346085.1 uncultured Mageeibacillus sp.
GTAACGATTGTCCCAAATATTGAAATATATCACTTTTGAATTAGAATACAAGAAAAGTTAAAAGGTTTGAAACATGTTTCAAACCTTTTTAATATCAATTAACCTATCATTTTCATTAGAAATTTAAATTTCTTTTCAGTATACGGATGATAACGCAAAGAAATATCGCCAAACCAAGCCTTTTTGACGACAGTTTTCTTATGTGAAAAAGTTAAGAAACTGTCATATCCATGATATTGTCCCATACCACTATTCCCTATTCCACCAAATGGTGCCTTCGGACAAGAAAGATGAATTAGGCAGTCATTGATACACCCTCCTCCGTATGAAACATTATTCTCATAATATTCCATTACTGCTTTATCATTTGTAAAAAGATATAACGCAAGAGGTCTAGGTCGATCTTTGATAAACTCTGAAGCTTCTTTCCAATTATTCATTGAAATAATAGGCAGTATAGGTCCGAATATTTCTTCCCTCATGACCTCTGTAGAAAGGTCAGGATCAATCACAATTGCAGGTTCAATTTGCAATGTTTCATGATGTAATTTTCCTCCCTGTAATGCAGGAGTTTCCGATAATATCCCCGCTAATCGTTCAAAATGTTTTTGATTGATAATTTTAGGAAAGTTTTGTTTAAAATAGACTTCATTACTTGTTATCTCAGAAAACTCTTTAATTAAATAGTTGATGAATTCGTCTTTAACCGTTTCTTCGACAATCACATAATCGGGAGCTACACAAGTTTGCCCTGCATTAACAAACTTAGCAAAAGCAATACGTTTTGCAACGTGCTTCATATCGCAAGTTGCATCAATCACACAAGGTGATTTACCACCAAGTTCTAGAGTAAAAGGAGTTAAATGCTTTGCTGCTTTTTCCATCACCATGTGCCCAACAAAAGGACTTCCGGTAAAGAAAATGTAGTCGAATTTTTCCTCTAACAATGCATTATTCTCTTCTCTGCCTCCTATAATAACTTCACAAAGACCTTTTGGAAAAGCCTCTTGACAGATCTTTTGTATGACAGAAGCTGTCTCTGCAGCATAAGCTGATGGTTTAACAACAACCGTATTACCTGCAGCAATTGCACCAACTATCGGAGATAATGTTAGAAGAATTGGATAATTCCATGGAGACATAACCAATACGGTACCAAAAGGATTGAAATTAATTTTTAATGATCCAGGTTGTTGTGTTAATCCAGCAATCATCTTTTTGGGTTTCATCCATTTTCTTAGGCGTTTCTTAATAAATTTAATTTCATCAAGAACTAATCCTATTTCGCACATATAACTTTCAAATGCAGATTTGTTCAAATCAACTTTCAAAGCTTTTTCAATTGCAGGTTGAAACTTTAGGATTGTTTTTTCTATATTTTCTAATTGCTCAATACGAAATTTGTAAGAACTTGTACGATTTTCTCTAAAAAACTTTCTTGTCAGTTCGACTGCATCATGTATGATTTTGTTCTGCTCCATATTAATCCCTCTATCGGCCGATAATATTCTTTAAATGCTTTGCTAGCGACACGCTCAAATCATCAGGATTCTCTAGCGCTTCTGCCCCCAAATATAACTTTGTTCTTTCTTTATGATAAGTTGAACTATGTGAGAATTGAAGCATTAGAACGATGTCATCAATCAAAAGACTCGTCAACGGTATATCAATACTATCTTTAATTTCACCTTTCATTATGCCTCTATGTAACATATCTTCATAAAACTTTCTAAATTCTAATTCTAAACCTCCAGCATAAGCTTGCGCGGTTTCACTGAACTGTTCTGTACATAATTCTAAATAGATTAGACATAAATCTGTATATTCTTTACTAAAATCAATCGTATCGCGAAATAATTTCTGAAAAACATCAAAGACAGTTTTGTCATAATCGAGATATTCTTTCAATCCATTTAAAACATCTGATAATAATCCTTGACCAATTTCAATAATGGAAAGAAATAAATCCTGTTTTGAATAAAAGTAATTGTAAAGAGTTCCAACGCTAACTTCTGCCATCTCTGCAATTGTATTCACATTTGCAGAATTGAATCCTTGGGCTGCAAATTCATGAATTGCAGCCTCGATTATTCTTTTTCTCTTTTGTTTTGGACTAAGCCTGTGCATATTCACCTACTAACATCATATGATCACCGATGGTAGCTCCAAATTCAGGAGCACCTTCCATAATCAGTTTTTGTTCCATTGTTAATTGGAGTAAATCTCCTGTTTGCAATAATATGGCAAGGGCAGTGTCTAAATCAACAAAACGCATTGTAAAAAACGGTTGTGATCGTTTATACATTCCCCTTGCGGCACGAGTCTTCCCTGCTTTAACACGAATATACGCTCCAATATCTGGATGAGAATCAACCTGCCAAGCATAAACTCGATCAGGACTCGTTTTACTCCAAGCAGCAACTTTAGGATGGCCTAGTTTATTTAATTGGCTAATCCCTGAACTCAATAGATACAAGAATAATTTAACAACCAAAGCTTTTGTTTGTTCATCCTTTGGAGGCTCTTTTGCTTGTAATAAACTAGCCATCTTTAATAATAATTGAAAACTGTATACCAAAAATGGTAATTTTCTAACCCCTCTGATTTTGGGTAACTTTTTTGTTTGCCCTTTAAAAAAGGCATTAAAATGTTCTAAATTTGGAAATTGTAATTCTACATCAGGAGACTCATGTTCTTTTAAAGCGACTTCTATGTCTTCACCTTCTTGAAAATCAAGATGCGTCGCCCATTTCTCATCTCCATTTAAAACGGAGATTTGCAAAACTCCCTTTTTCCCTTTTCTTTTAGAAATCATTAAATCATCCAATGCAATGACTTTCAGCAAAGGAATAACTGAATTCAAAAAGATTTTCGTCGAATAAATGGACTCGCTAACTTGTGCCATGATTACACCTCGTCATCCCAATTATCATCTTCTTCAAAATCCATACTTAATAATTCTGAAGCTGCTTTGATAATGCCATTTGTATCGATTCCATGGAAAGATAATAAATCTTCATGTAGGCCAATTGGTGAAAAGACATCCTGAATACCTAGGCGTTTAAAAGCACAAGCTTTACCGGATTCAGCCATAACTTCGGCAATCGCGCTGCCTAAGCCACCGATAACCGTACCATCTTCTACTGTGATGATTCGTCTCGTATCATGAATTGCTGAAAGCACTGCTTCTTTGTCCAAAGGTTTAACTGTATGCATATCAAGAACCCTTGCTTTTATTCCTTGAGCATCTAATTCTCTTGCTGCTTGTACTGCTTGGAAAACACATGCCCCACAAGCAATAATCGTCATATCTGTCCCTTCGTGTAGTTGAATTGCTTTTCCTATTTCAAAATTTTCTATTGGTTCACGGTGTACAATTTGATCAAAGCCACGATTAATACGAATATACACTGGTCCATCATATGCAACAGCTGCTTCAACTGCATGTGCGGTTTCCATTCCATCTGCAGGAACAATCACAACTAAATTTGCCATGGTTCTCATGATCGCGATATCTTCAGTTGAATGATGCGTACTACCCGCTTGACCAAAAGAAGTTCCTGCATGTGAGCCAATCATTTTGACATTGCGATTTGGATAGCAAACATCGGTATGTACTTGATCTAATGCACGACAAGAGTTGAAAATTGCGAATGTGGAAGTAAAAGGAATTAATCCACAGGATGCCATTCCGGCAGCCATGCCTATCATATTCGCTTCAGCAATCCCAACATTATAAGAACGATCAGGATATTGGCTAATGAATGTGCCCACTTTAGTTGATTTTGCTAAATCAGCCGTTAACACAACAATTTTGTCATTTTCTTGTGCCAAATCACTTAATACTTGGCTATACACTTCTGCAGTAGATAATTTTGTTGTATCTAAACTTGTATATTTTAAAGCCATATTATCCCTCCTTTATTGCATTCATTCTTGCTTCATGATAGGTTGCTAAACTGTTCATTGCTTCTTCTAATAATGGTTCATCAATGGCTCCATAATGCCAACGATAGTCACCTTCTGCGAAGCTAACACCTTTTCCTTTTTTGGTATTCAAAATTATGCAAGTAGGTTTATCTTTTCTTGCTTTTGCAGCTTCGATTTCATCGAAAATTGCAACATGATCATGACCGTCAATTTCTATCGTTTCAAATCCAAATGCTCTCCATTTATCAGCAAATGGCTCCAATTTCATAACATCCTCTGTATCCCCGTCAATCATTGCCATATTGCGATCTACAAAGGTAATTAGATTATTTGCATTAAAGTTTGCGGTTGCCATAGCGGCTTCCCACACTGATCCTTCATCACATTCTCCGTCCCCTAAAAGAAGATAGGTATAAAAATCCTTATTCATTTGTTTTGCAGCTAACGCAATACCTAAAGCGATAGAAGAACCATGCCCTAAAGAACCTGTTGAAGCATCGACACCAGGCACTTTATTCGCATCTAAGTGAATTCCCAAATTGGAACCAGTTAAATTAAATGTTTTTAAATCTTCTTTATCGATGAATCCCAAATCTGCAAGGACCGCAACCAGGCCAATACCAGCATGTCCTTTTGACATAATAAAACGATCTCTATCTTCCCATTCAGGTTTTTTTACATCGTACTTCATCACTTTGTGATATAAAACAGTACACAAGTCCATCATGCTCAAAGAACCACCCAAATGACCACTATGAGCATTATAGACTGTTTCCACTGTTAATTTTCGCAACTCATGTGCTTTTTCTTCTAAACGAATTCTTTCATCAATTGTCAATGACATCTTTGCCTCCTATCTATTTTCCTTTACAACTTTACATGCTTCTTCTGTCACATTTGCAATATAATCAATGTCT
>CAYFSZ010000022.1:4947-20566 GCA_964346085.1 uncultured Mageeibacillus sp.
ATCAATGACGCATAAATCTTCGATATTTCACAGAACAGCGTTGAGATTAATTGAAGCTAACACTATCTCTTTCGACATATTTCACTCTCCTCTTCAGTAAAATTATTGAGTGAGCAATCACTCAATAATTAAAGTATAAAAAATTTCTTAGAATCGAGCCAAATTTTTTTAAAAAAATATGAAAATAATCAATAATTGATCAGATGAATTGTTAAATTTACAAATAAATTATTTACTTTCAACGATTTTTTGAATTTCTAAATTGGTTTTTATTTGTTTATCAAGTTTTCTTTTTATAATGATTTTTTGTACATAAGGAAAGATTATCAAAATCATAATCGATAAAAATGATATGATGAGACCCTGAGTAAATCCAGATGGAACAAATTTCGCTTCAATGACATTTTCTCCTTGTTTGATGGGAATAAGTATTAAGGAATTGTCAAAAGGTAAGACCTCTACTTCTTCTCCATTTACAGTTATATTCCAGGAATTGTCATATGTTGTTGTAAATAATGCATATCCATTATTCTTAGCATTGAGTTTTGCAGTTAATTGATTATCATTATGATATGTTACTTGGGATTCCCCTTGTTTTAAAGTCTCTAATAAAGATATCATTTTCTGCTCATTGATTCTTGCTGCTTCAATCTCGATGGATCCAGTATCTTGACTATCATCATTAATTTCAAAAGTGATTCTTGCCGTAGTTCCCTTATCCAGATATCCTAAATCTGAAATTGAAGTATCTTTTCTACTCAAACTTATTTCATTTTCAAATTGTTCTGCACCTGATTTGGAGGTTAAATACTTAACATTACTAAATTTAATTCCACTCGCATTCCATGCTGATGTATAATATCCAGCTTCATCTGCAATAAAATCAAAACTTATATTACGTTGACCTTTAAATCCTGATTCTTTATTAACTTGAAAACGATGAGGATTTGATTTCTCAGTAGTATTTCCTAACCCAAGGCTAACATCCACTCCCTTAATTTCAAGCATAGAAGGATCTCCTCCTAACGTTTGAATGAGTGTTTTTTGATTCTTAAAAGCAGTTGAATCCACACTTAACATTGTGTTACTAGCTTGATTCGGAACCTCAAATATTAAAGAAAGAGCGTATGGATTTTCATATAGAGTTGTAAAATCATCTTTTTGGAGTTCTTCATAATATGAAACTTGTTCATTTCGTTCATTTTTTACAATCTTGTATTTTAATCCGAAAATAGAATCTAAAATAATATTCGAACCTGTATTCTGATAACTATTAATGCCATTATTATCGTATCCAATTTCTTTGAATAATTGAACCGGCTGTTCAGGATAGGTTGAGGCAAAAATAGTAATACCTGGATAGCCATATAACATTGGATCATTGACTGTTTTGTCTGGCCACATTGAGGCTCTGTATAATGGATTTTCAGAACGTATATACTCAACTTTTTCTCTGATGGAATCAGGAACATCGCCAGCTAAATATCCGTCTCTTGTTCCGTAATATTCATTTTCCGAGATGGAATTAATGGCAATGCTAGAATTAATTAACATTTCAATTGAAACGATAAATAATAAAATACTAGACATGAATTGCTTGCTAATTTTAATATTTTTACCAGAATTAAAAATCATAGCATACATAAACAGTAGAATTCCTGAAATCAATATCATATCGAATGAATATGTTTCACCATCTATTTTCTGTAACAGCAATAGTAGGAAAATAGAAACCGCTAATATTTGATACCATTTCATATTTATTCTGAAATCCCATTGATGATAAACTTGAACCATCATGGAACAAAGCAAAAACACTAAAATAAATGAGTTTCTAAAGGGTAATTGATTCGGGTAATGAAAACCGTGCCAAACAAAATTCAAAACATTATTATTCATGCTTATGATTAAGAAAATAATAATTCCAATATGCAGATTTTTTTCATTCGAATTTATTCTTTTATTTAAGAAGTAAAGTGGAATCAAGAAGATTGCAAGCACTCCCATATATATATTAGGCATACCATTTCTAATTGAAAGCGGAGAAAGCACGAGCAATCGACTAATAAAATCAATAAAAGGCTCAAAAAATTCAATGGAATCAGGGAACTTATCTCCTGAAGCAGAAGTTTTTACTAATGCTTGAATGGTTGGCAATAAAGTAATTGCTGAAATACCAACTGCTACGATGGTTGAAAAAACAAATTGAATTATACTAAATAATAGATTATGCTTTTTTTTCGTAAAATCACATCTATTCTTCTCTCTGGTAACAACAATTAAGAAATATAATCCCACAAATATACAAGCAAAAAACCCCGTATAATAATTTGTCATAATTAACAATGTAAGACTGATAATGTAGAGTAAATGTTTTTTCTGGAAGATTAATCTTTCCAATCCTAAAATAACTATTGGTAATAATATTATTGTGTCTAACCACATAATATTCCAGGAATATGCTAGAGAATATGAAGATAAAGCATAGCATGTAGACACCGCTACATTAAACCAACTATGTAATCGTTGTGATGCAGATGCAAAAACATAAAACGCAAGACCTGAAGTTGCAATTTTTAGTACAGTAATTAATAAAACCGCATCAGATAGTTGACTCTCTTTAAAAATCAAAAGCAATAAATTAAAGGGACTAGCTAAATAATAGGTAATAACTGAAAAGAAATTAAAACCCATGCCACCCGTCCATGTAAAAAACAAAGATTGATGCTCAATCAATTTACTACGTAACTCTCTTAAAAACGGAGCATATTGATGATATAAGTCGATTGTCAGAATATGTCTATCACCTAAAGGATAAACTCCTTGAAGTGCATATGACAAAGTAATAATAAACAATGGTATCAAGAATGCTAATGCATAATATTGCCAATAAAGTTTCTTTGTTTTTTTATTGATAGAGTTTTCGTTTATTTCTAAAATCTGATTTTGCATGATGTCCTCAATTCGAAACTATTTCATTTTATTCTAACAAAATATTAAGAGTAAAAAAATAAAAGGTGGACTATTGCCCACCTTTTAATAAAAAATTAAAGTTGATAAACTTATTTTCTTTTCTTTTTCCCTTTTTTCATTTTTTTAACGAATCCAAGGACACCTGTGATTTTACCTGCTAAACTAATCAGACCGTTCACATCAATATTGTTTGCTACATGGCCAACTCCATGTTTGACACCTGATACTGCGCTATCTACTCCATCAACAATATTCGTTGCGGTATAAGCTACAGTTTCAACGGTTGTGCCTAAAGCAGTTGCGACACCAGTTACATCATCAAGAATTTCTGGAACTGTCACTGCAGCAGATTCGGTTATTGCGTTGACGTCTGTTAATGATTTGTCGACTTTTTTTACGACTTCAGGAATCTGATTAACAGTTTGACTTACAGGTAATGCGATTTCGTCAAGCATAGTTTTTAATTTTTTAATTGTTCCTGATAAATTGATTAGCACGATAGCTAATACAATAAGGACAACCACACCCGCCAAGCCAAGTAACACCATTACTAAATCACTTAAATTAACGGTTACTTCACTAAATACTGTATAAGTCATAATTCACCATCAATCTAATTAAGCTTTAGCTTCGTCAGAAACTTTTTCTGCTTTGCGAGATACTTTATCAGCACCTTCTTGAACTTTATCCGCAGCTTTAGCAACGCCTTCATTTAATGAATCTTCAACATCATGTTTAGCTCTGTTAAATCTAGCAGCAGCTTCTTCACCTTTAACTCTTACTAATTCAGCTACTTCTTTTGATTTATCAACAGCTTTTGTATAGCCTTTTTCAGCAGCTACTTTAATATCATGTCTTGTTTCTTTACCAGATTGAGGAGCAACTAAAATACCTGTTGCTACGCCTACTAACAATCCTGCTAAAGTACCAATTGCTACATTTGCTCTTGCTTGTTCTTTTCTTTGATATCCAATTAAGTTACCTAATAATTCTTTCATAAATTTACTCCCTTCAAATTCTGTAAAATTTATTATTTATGACAATTATACAATAAAAACGCATATATGCGTAATCTTATTAGGTTATGTAACATAGAAAACAAAAGATATAATAAATCTGAGTAAACCTATAAGCCGGGTTCTGTCTAGGACAATCATCTATCTAGACCTGGGATTCCGCCCAGGTTCAAGCCACCTCCTCGAAACTTGCGGGTCACAATATTGTTTCTCCACGGTGTTGCTTCAGACGGGGTTTACACGGCCAGTATGTTACCACACTGCCGGTGAGCTCTTACCTCACCATTCCACCCTTGCCGATTACTCGGCGGTTTATTTTCTGTTGCACTTTCCTTAAGGTCACCCTCACCGGGAACTACCCGGCGCCCTTACCCTATGAAGCCCGGACTTTCCTCATCTACAAACTTTCGTCATGTATCCGCGATTGTCCAGCTTACTCAGATCTTAAACGATTATAGACGATTCCAGGATTTTCTACAAAATTAATTTCTGGAAATTTGTTATGAAAATATTTACTGATGACTGAAACGATTGTTTGTTCGCTAGCCCCGTGTCCTGCAGTTAGCAAAGCAATTCCTCTTTCATAAAGCATTACTGAAACATGATGCTTAATCTCTCCTGTAATAAGAAGATCAACTTGTTTTTTTTCTAATTCAGAAATCCAGTTTTCATCAAAAGCTCCTGGCGTAAAAACAACTTTCCTAATATCCATGTTTTGATCCATATTGGTTTGGCATACAGTTTGAAGATTAGAATCTACTTTATTTTGTAGCTCAGATAATTTTAGTGTTTCGTTCAAGCGCACAACTCTGCCATGTCCTGCACTTGGATTTTCCTCATTTGGAATCAGAATCTCTGTTACCTGATAATCAATATCTATTAAGCTTTGTTCTAAGAAAGATATCGCAACGCCTTCTTCTGCTGCATCTAAATTTGTATGAGCCGAAATACAAGTCATATTATGTTTGATCAATTCCAACAAAAGTTTTTGTTCTTTGTTATTCGATAAAACGGTTTGAATTGGTGAAAACAAAAAAGGATGATGTGTAATAATCAAATTACATCGATTTTGTAAAGCTAATTCTAGTGCTTGAAAAGTTAAATCTAGACTAATCAGAACACCAGTCGTCTCTTCCTCTAAATCGCCTAGCATAGGCCCAGTTGGGTCCCAACTTTCTTTCAATTCATACGGTGCATATTCTTCAATTGCATCTAATATTTCTTTATGTTTCATTAATTTCCTCTTCCGTTTGCTGTAGCATAGTGCGAATATCCTGTAATATCTCAATATAGTTTTCATGACTGCGAGATTTCTTGACAGCTAAATTTTCTAAACGTAATAAGTAATTGTATTTCAATTGATAATCTTCAATAGAATTTAGTTCAAAACATGATCCTACAAAAGCAATCGTATCACTAATTTCATAGGGGATTCCCGTATATTTTGTTGAAATGACACTGTAATACTTGTTTTGGTCTTCCACGATTTTTTCTTTTAAAATTGGGAAGCCTTTCAAAGCTAGCCATTTTCGCAAATCAAACCATGTCCAATTTGGTTGCAGAATTAAGTGATTATCAGGGCCTATTTTATGTAAATCTTTTTCTAAAATCTTATGAATTAAAAAACCACCCATCCCAGCGATGATGATCGTTTCATTTCCTCGTAATTGAAGATTAGATAAACCGTCAGTGAGTATTAATTCGATATCCTTCTTCGTGAACCCTGCTACTTCCCGGTTTTTAGCAGCTTTCAACAATGGTTTTTCGTTCACATCAACAGCTAAAATGCTGGGTTCAAAGCCTTTTTGTTTAAGCGCAATTGGCAAATACCCATGGTCGGTACCTACATCTATAACAGGAGAATCTACCTCAATTAATTCAATCAAGGTAGAAATTCTCTTACTATAAATTTGTTGTTGAATGTCATTCATTTTAATCTAAATAATCTTTTAACTTTTGACTTCTTGATGGATGTCTTAATTTACGCAATGCTTTTGCTTCAATCTGACGAATTCTTTCACGTGTAACATCGAACTCTCTACCTACTTCTTCTAAAGTTCTTGTTCTACCATCATCTAGACCAAAACGTAAGCGCAATACTTTTTCTTCACGCGGAGTTAATTCTTGCAATACTTCGAATAATTGTTCTTTTAATAATGCAAAAGATGCTTGATCTGAAGGAGATGGTGCATCATCATCTGGAATGAAATCGCCTAAAAAGCTATCTTCTTCTTCACCAATTGGTTTTTCTAAAGATACTGGTTCTTGTGAAATTTTCATAATTTCACGAACTTTATCAACCGTTACTTCCATTTCTTTTGCAATTTCTTCAGGTTCTGGTTCTCTACCTAGTTTCTGCAATAATTGTCGTTGAATACGAATCATTTTATTGATGGTCTCTACCATATGTACCGGAATACGAATTGTTCTAGCTTGATCCGCAATAGCTCTTGTAATTGCCTGTCGAATCCACCATGTCGCATACGTTGAAAATTTATATCCTTTACGATAATCGAATTTATCAACAGCTTTAATCAAACCTAAATTTCCTTCTTGAATTAAATCCAAGAAAGATAATCCACGACCAGTATATCGTTTTGCAATGCTGACAACTAAACGAAGATTTGCTGTTGTTAAATGATCTTTAGCTTCTTTATCGCCCATTTCCATCCGCGCAGCTAATTCTTTTTCTTGATCAGCTGTTAATAAGTCAACGCGTCCGATTTCTTTTAAATACATTCGAACCGGATCATCAACAATAATCGCTTCTGTAAAAATACGTCCATCATTCGCAGAATCTTCATCTTCTTCGTCATCTTCAACATCATCAAAAACTTCGACTCCAGCTGTTAACAATCCTTCCATGACTTCATCAATATAATTTTCATCAAGTTTGATTGTTTCAAGATAATCGATAACATCCTGTTGTTTAATTCTATTTTCAGTTCTTCCTGCTTGCGTAATCAAAGATTTAATAGCAAGATCTGCTTGTGGCTCATCTGCCGTCTCAGGCTCGATGTTTTCACTATTCTTTTTAGATTTTCTCTTTCTTGATTTTTTCTCGATTTTGATATCTTCATAATCATCATCTTCGTCAAAATCATCTTTTACTTTACGTGTTTTTTTCTTTGGTTTTGCTTTTGCTGTTGAGTCTTCTTGTTCTACTTTTTCAGTTTTCTTTTTTCTTGTTTTCTTTGCTGGTTTTTCCTCAGTTTTTTCAGAAACTTCAACTGGTTCTGTTATTTCTGTTTTTTTCTTTCTGCCTCTTTTTGCAGGCTTTTCTTCTTTATCATCTTCAGCCGTCTCTTTTTTTGTTGCTTTTTTCGACTTTGTTGTTTTTTTCTTTTCTTCTAAAACAACATTTTCATCTTTTTTTGCTTCTTCTACTTTTTTAGTTCTTCCCATTCTATTTCCTCCATTTTGATTGTATATTAATGTAATTTTTGTAATTGAGATAATTCTTTAATTAATGATGTTTTTTCTTCATTCGTTAAAGTTTTATCATGTAATTTATCTAAAATATCTTTTTCACGATACTGTTTAGCAAAACTTTCAAGCTTCTTTTGAATTTCAATAAATACGGATTTATCAATGGTAATAGAATCATCCTCTAATGAAAAAATCGTTTTCATTAAATTCGATGATAACTCAGGAACTTCTTGTTCGAACCAATCAATCAATTTTTGTATACTCATAGTATTATTGGCTATCTCGCGAGAAATTAATTGAAAAATCTTACGAAGTCCTTTGGTGTAAAATAATTTCTCATTGAACAAATTTTCAACCGATAAATATAATTCTCTATTGGTAGATATCAGCACTAAGCTAATCAATTCATATCGCAAATATTGAGGATTTTCTTTGATGACTGAAACGGCTTGTTGTTCAACAAAATTTTGATTTGTTTGAGAAACATACTTTTCTCTTGTATCTACTGGCTTATTATCATTGGGTTTTTGTTTTATTTTTTCTATATCATATAAAATAGTTCTGTCGGAAACATTAATTTCATCCGCTAATCTTTTTGCATAAACTTCAATCATTATTCCGCTACTTAATCCTGATAAAATATGACATACTTTATCCGAATATAAGTTAATATTTAATTTTCCATTCTCATCAATTGAATCTTGTTTCGCAATTTTAATTTGGAAATCAATCGCATTCGGTGCTTCTTTCAGGAGCGCATCAAATCTTTCTTTGCCATACATATGGATATAATTATCAGGATCTTTTGCATCTTTAAAATCAAGTACTTTGATATCCACATTATATTTATCAAAAATTTGAATTGCCCTTAACGCTGCTTCAACACCTGCACGGTCTGAGTCATAACAAAGAACCACTGTTTTAGCATATCGATCAATTAATCCAGCTTGTTTTTCTGTCAAAGCTGTCCCTAGACTTGCTACAGAATTAGTGTAACCAGCTTGATGCAATGCAATCACATCCATATATCCTTCTGCCACCATAATTGTATCTGGAAGCGGACGCAATTTACGAACTAAATTCATCGCAAATAAATTTTCACTTTTGTTATATAATAAAGTTTCGGGTGAGTTTATATATTTGGGCTCATCACCATTTGACAATGTTCTTCCACCAAATCCGATAATATATTCTCCGTGACTAGGGAAAATCGGTATCATCACACGATTACGAAATAAATCAATTAAATTTCCTTTACTACTTCTACGAATTAATCCAGAATCGAGCATTGCTTGATCTGAAAATCCTTTTTGTTTGAGATACTTTGCGAGGCTATCCCAGCCCTCATCTGCTAAACCAATGCCAAAACGCTTCATCGTATAGTCTGAATATCCCCTGTTTTTCATATATTGAATTGCAGCTTTTCCTGTTTTTGATTGTAAGTTTTTATAATAAAAACGAGCTGCTTCTAAATGTAAATTCTGTTGAATTTTCCTTTCTTCCTGCTGTTTTTCATATTTTTCGGAATATTCAAAAGCTGGTAATTTGATATTTGCTCTTTCTGCTAAGAATCGAACAGACTCAGGGAAATTTAAATTTTCAACATCTTGAATGAATTTAATAGCATTACCGCCTCTCCTACAACTAAAGCAATAAAAAATTTGTTTATTGGGAGATACGCTAAATGAAGGCTTCGTTTCAGAATGAAACGGACATAAACCGAAGTAATTTGATGAACTCTTTTTATTCAATTTAATATATTGTTCAACTAATGTAACAATATCTGTCTGATTTAATACTTGTTCAATGATATCTTGAGGAATAAATCCAGCCATTAAAAAACCTCCTTGCGCATATTATTCTAATACGTCACAAAGAGGCACATTCCACTATTTAGTAATAAAATTGTTAATTATTCAACATCATTTTTCTTTTTGCCAAATAATCCTTTTTTCTCAGGTTCTTCAACAGCAGGTTTTTCTTTTTCATTTATTTTTTTATTTTCTTCGCTTTGGATGACATTGCTAATTGCTTGTTTTTTGAAAGTCATCATAGTATTTGCAACTGAAGTAGCAATTGTAATTTCGTCATCTGCGATGTTCATGATTTTACCAACAACACCACCAATTGTAACAACTGAATCCCCAACTCTCATGGCATTAATTTTTTCGCGCATTTTCTTTTCTTCTCTTTTTTGTGGACGAACCATCAATAAATACATTAAACCGAAAATGGCGACCATTGGTAACAATGATAAAAATAGATTCCCACCACCTTGTGGATTAGCTGCCTGTGAAATAATTAATAGATTTTGCATGTAATATGCTCCTTATTTGAAATTATAGTTTACTGGTAAATAGTATCATTATCTTCTGTCTGAATCAAACTTCGTATTGAATTCATGATAAAAGTCTAATAATCGATCGTTCTTTATTGCTTCTCTTATTTGTTCCATTAAATGAATTAAGAAATATAAATTGTGATATGAAGTTAATCTCAATCCGAAAATTTCATTTGCCTTGATTAAGTGCCTGATATACGCCTTCGTATAATTTCGGCAAGTATAACAATCGCAGTTTGGATCAAGAGGTGTGAAATCTCTTGCATATTTTGCATTTCGTACAGTGACCTGACCAATGGATGTAACCGCTGATCCATTTCTTCCTAATCGTGTCGGCCATACACAATCAAACATATCGATGCCACGCATAACACCTTCTAACAAATAATCTGGTGTACCTACGCCCATTAAATAATGTGGTTTATGTTCAGGTAAAATTGGTCGTAAAACGTCAAGCATTTCCAACATGGTTTCTTTGGGTTCACCGACTGATAACCCACCAATTGCAATCCCAGGTGTGTCAAACGACATAATTTGTTTTGCACTTTCAATTCGTAAATCTTCATGCATCCCGCCTTGAATAATTCCGAATATTGCTTGTTTTTCAGGATAAGACTGATGATGTAAGCAACGTTCTAACCAACGAGTCGTTCTTTCGAGTGATTTTTTAGTATAAGAGTGGTCAGCTGGATAAGGAATACATTCATCAAGCTGCATCATAATATCAGAACCTAGAGCTTCCTGAATATCGATTGCTTTTTCAGGCGATAAAAAGTGTTTACTTCCATCGATATGAGACTTGAAATGAACACCTTCTTCTTCAATCTTTCTAGCATCAGATAAGCTAAACACTTGAAATCCACCGCTATCAGTTAATATTGGCTTATTCCAATTCATAAATTTATGAAGACCGCCAGCTTCTTTAATTAAATTTTCTCCAGGTCTCATCCAAAGATGATAAGTATTAGACAAAATAATTTGTGCTTTCATTTGATGTAATTCTTCTGGTGAAAGACTTTTAACAGAAGCTTGTGTGCCGACTGGCATGAAAATTGGAGTTTCTATATCACCATGCGGGGTATGTAAAATCCCGTGTCTAGCTCCCGTTTGCTTACAAATATGTTTTAATTCAAAAGTTATCGCGCTCATAGCAATCCTCTCTCATACCCTCTATGGTAATATTAGCATCGCATCTCCAAAACTGAAAAAGCGATATTTCTCTTCAACTGCATGTTGATAAGCGAGCAGCATTCTTTCTCTTCCATACAAAGCAGAAACCAACATCAATAAGGTTGATTCAGGCAAGTGGAAATTTGTAATCAAACCATCAAGTACTTTAAATTGATAACCAGGATAAATGAAAATATTCGTATTCCCTGATTGTTCTTTCAATAGATGAGTCTTTTCATCTGCGACGGTTTCGAGCACACGGCAGCTAGTCGTACCAACTGCGATGACTCTTCCTCCATTTTGTTTTGTTTGATTGATTAAATCAGCTGTTTCCTGCGTAATTTGATACATTTCACTGTGCATGAAATGATTTTCGATTTCATCTTCTTTCACAGGACGAAAAGTACCAATTCCCACATGCAATGTAATTTCAGCAATACGAACACCTTTATCTTTTAACTGCTGTAACAGCTCCTCAGTAAAATGAAGACCTGCGGTCGGTGCAGCAGCGGAACCGTCAAATTTCGCATAAACTGTTTGATATCGATCAGGATTTTCAGGCTTTTCGGTGATATAAGGTGGCAAAGGCATTTCGCCCAATTCTGCTAACAATTCATTCCATATGCCATCGTATTCAAAACGAACTTTACGATTACCATTGTCAAGGACTTCCAATATTTCTGCTTCTAATTTATTTTCTAGAAAGACAATTCTTTTTCCTGGTTTACATTTTTTGCCAGGTCTAACCATGACTTCATATTCATTGTTCTTCAAATCGTTGAGCAAAAGAAATTCAACATCTGATCCTGTATCTGCTCTTTTTCCAAACAATCTAGCAGGGATAACTTTTGTGTTGTTAATGACCAAACAATCACCAGGATTCAAATAATCAATCACATCATGAAAAACTTTATCTTCAATCGAAGAATCTTGATGCAAAATCATCAAACGACTCATATCTCTTTTTTCTGCCGGATGTTGTGCTATTAATTCTTCTGGTAAATCATAGTAAAAATCACTTTTTAACATGAAGCGTTTGTCTCCTACTTTTGATAATGGCTTAAGGCACGATATGAATACATCAATCTTCTGCCAACACGGCCTTTTTCTTTTATATTATATTGTTGCTTTAATTTGCTACGCATTTCTTTTTTTATTTCAGGAACTAAACCGAAATTTGCATTCATTGGCTGGAAATGTTTTGAATCAGCCGAACAAATGTAATGTGCCATGCTTCCTAAAATTGTTTCAGGCTCTAAATATGTTGGATAATTTTCAGGATCTATCTCAATTCCATTGTAATGATTAATCAAACACTTTGCTGCTACAAAACCAGAACCTACTGATTCAACATATCCCTCTACTCCAGTGATTTGTCCTGCAAAAAATAAATGTTCATTCTGTTTAAATTGATAACCAAGCTTTAAATGATTCGGAGAATTCAAGAATGAATTTCGATGCATAACCCCATAGCGTTCAAACACCGCATGTTCCAATCCTGGAATCATTTGAAATACGCGTTTTTGTTCTCCAAATGTTAAACGCGTTTGAAAGCCAACTAAATTATATAAAGTTGCAGCTTGATTATCTTGACGCAATTGAACAACTGCATACGGTTGTTCATTTGTTTTCGGATCCACTAATCCAACCGGCTTTAAAGGACCAAACAATAAAGTATCTTTTCCTTGTTTTGCGATTGACTCGACAGGCATACAACCTTGGAACAACTTAATATCATCGAATTCTTCAACTTCAGCTGTTTTTGCTGAAATCAATTCTTGATAAAAGTTTAAATATTCTTCTTTTGTAAAAGGACAATTGATATATTCTCCTTCTCCATTATCATATCTTGAAGCTCGAAAAACTTTTTCTTGATTGATGCTAGCTTCCTCGACAATTGGAGCAATCGCATCAAAGAAATATAAATCATCATCACCTAATATCTTTTGCAAATCTTGGAATAAAGAATCAGTCGTCAGTGGTCCTGTTGCGATTAATACATAGTCATTATCGAAGTCAAATTCAGATAAGCTTTTCACTTCTTCTGAAATGATTTCTACTAATGGATGATTAGACAACGTATCAGTAATAAATTTTGAAAAGCCTTCACGATCGACAGCTAAAGCACCACCAGCTGGCACTTTAAATTGATCGGCTGCTTTCATGACAAGTGAATTCTGATAACGCAATTCTTGCTTTAAAGTACCAACAGCATTCTCAATTTGATTTGAACGCAAAGAATTACTACATACAAGTTCCGCAAAATACGGCAATGTGTGTGCTTCTGAAAATTTATTCGGTTTCATTTCATGTAAAACAACAGGAATTCCTGCTTCAGCAATTTGAAATGCTGCTTCAGAACCTGCTAATCCTGCACCGATGACATGTACTTTTTTCATTATTTAAACTACTTTCTATTACTCAGAGGCTTTCTTTGATGTCTTAGTCGTTTTCTTGGAAGAGGCTTTCTTTGTAGTTGTTTTCTTCTTTGTCGTTTTTTTCTTAGCATTTGTACTGCAATCAGGATTACTGCACTTTTCGAATAATTTCCCTCTGAAACGCTTTTGTACCATATAGGCATCACAAGTAGGACATTTTTTATCTAATGGAATATCCCAAGATATAAAGTCACATTTCGGATCATTTGTTTTATCACAAACATAGAATTTTGATGAACGACGTTTCTTAGTTGTTTTTTCTAAAATACCAGATCCGCATTTTGGACATTTCCCATCTACTTTCACTTCAATCGCTCTTGAATAATCGCAGCCTGGGTATTTATTGCAAGCGATAAACTTTCCATATCGTCCATGCTTAATGACCAGATCACCATCCCCACATTTAGGGCATTTTTCATCAATAGGAATCTCTGGCATTTCGACTTTTTCAATATTATCTTCTGCTTTTTTTATCAATTGATGGAATTCTGGATAAAAATCATTTAAGACTTGAATCCAATCTTTATTACCTTCTTCGACATCATCTAATTTTTCTTCCATATCTGCTGTGAAATCAGTATCAACAATAGAAGAAAAATTTTCTTCCAGCATTTCGGTAACGAGAACACCTAACTCAGTTGGGAACAAAGTTCTGCCATCTTTTTCAACATATTTACGATTTAATATTGTGGACACTGTTGGTGCATATGTAGAAGGTCTACCTATTCCTAAGTCTTCTAGCACTTTAATTAAACTAGCTTCTGTGTATCTTGGTGGAGGAGTTGTGAATTTTTGTTCAGGCTCTAATTTATCCAAAATTAAAACATTCCCCTCTTCGAGAACAGGTAAGCTTTCTTTGTTTAATTCGTCTTCGGAATCATCATTTGTATCATCTTCGACATCAAAGCCATATTGTTTCATAAAACCAGCAAATTTTAAGGTTTCCCCTTTTGCTCTAAATATATGATTTTTTGCATTGATTTCAGCTGTCACGGTATCGAAAATAGCAGGAACCATTTGAGAAGCGATAAATTTATCCCAAATTAATTTATACAAACGAAATTGTTCATTGCTTAATTGATCACGAATTTGAATTGGAGACAAGTCGAAATGAGCTGGTCTAATACATTCATGGGCATTTTGCGCATCTTTTTTATTCTTATAATAATTTGGTTTAGCTGGAATATATTCTTTCCCATGCACTTTCAAAATCGTTTCTCTCGCTGCTTCAATTGCTTCTGGAGAAATTCTAACAGAGTCGGTACGCAAATATGTAATTAAAGCTGTTGGTCCATGACCAGCTAATGCAACACCTTCATATAGTTGCTGTGCAACACGCATCGTTCTAGCAGATGTAAAACCAAGTTTTCTGGATGCTTCTTGCTGTAATGTTGACGTTGTATATGGCGGTTTAGAATAACGTTTACTTTCCTTCTTATTGATTTTCTCGACAATATATTCTGCATCTTGCAAATCTGCTAATAAGGATTTAACTTGTTCTTCATTTTCTAATGCTTGCTTCTTCGCTTTTCCCGAAATTTTATCGCCGAAATATCGAACACGGAAAGAAGAATCTTTCTTCTCTTTTTTCAGAAAAGCTGTTAACAGCCAATATTCTTCAGGTTCAAAGGCATTGATTTCTCGTTCGCGGTCAACGATAATTTTCGTGGTTACGCTTTGCACACGCCCCGCAGATAAACCTTTGCGGATTTTTTTCCACAATAAAGGGCTTAATTCATATCCAACTAAACGATCTAAAATACGTCTAGCCTGTTGTGCATTAACCAAATCCATGTCAATTTTATGAGGGCTTTGTAAAGCTTCTTGAACACTTTTTTTAGTAATTTCATTAAATGAGATACGGCAATTCTCTGATTCATCCATTTTCAAGGCATTTGCCAAATGCCATGCAATTGCTTCTCCTTCTCTATCCGGGTCGGTTGCAAGTAATACATGATCACAATTTTCTTTTAATTTCTTGATATCGCGGACAACTTTTTCTTTGCCGCGCATTGTAATATATCTCGGTTTATAATCATTATTCACATCGACACCAAGTGTAGATGCAGGCAAATCACGAATATGACCAACGGAAGCAGTTACCTTATAATCTGCTCCTAAATAACGACTTATTGTATTTGCTTTTGCCGGCGATTCGACAATGACTAGAGTTTTTCCCATGTTATCCCTCATTTATATTCAATTACAATCTACATATATACAAGAATAAAATATCCTTGTCAAAAAACTTT
>CAYFSZ010000023.1:0-19205 GCA_964346085.1 uncultured Mageeibacillus sp.
GAATTCTCAGGTTGCAATCTATGAACATCAACCAACCGGTGCAAAATTATTGCATATTCCGAACGATGATAAGAACAAAGTTTTCAATATTGAATTTGTGACAATCCCTGAGGACAATACAGGTATTGCACATATTTTGGAACATTCCGTTCTTTGCGGATCGGAGAAATTCCCACTGAAAGAACCATTTGTGAATTTATTAAAAGGTTCGATGAATACTTTTTTGAACGCAATGACCTTCCCTGACAAAACCATGTATCCGTTTGCTAGCTTGAACGAACAAGATTTCATGAATATTCTGGATGTATATTTGGATGCCGTATTTGCTCCCAACATCAAAAATGATTCTCTCATTTTGAAGCAAGAAGGCTGGCGTTATGAGCTTTTTTCAAAGGACGATGAACCAAAGTTCAATGGTGTTGTCTTTAATGAGATGAAAGGTGCAATGTCTTCTCCTGAGGAGAAAATCGATCAGCTTTGTAGCCAGTACTTATACGATAATACCTATCAATATAATTCTGGCGGAGACCCTCTATCCATTCTTGATTTAACGGAAGAGCAATTTCTCTCATTTTATAATCGTTTCTATCATCCGTCGAATGCATATGTATATTTATATGGAGATATGCCATTGGAAATTGTTTTAAAAGAATTAGATGAAAAATTTTCTACATATGAAAAACAATCGACCTTAGTTGGAGAAGTCACTTCAACAACTCATTTGGATGAACCACAATACTTAGTAGATACCTATCCCGGAAAATCAACGGATTTAAATTATGCACAATTACAATTTGTCTATCCGCATTGTAAAAAAGATGAATCGATTGCTCATGAATATGCCATGTCAATTATTGCAACAGCTTTATTTAATATGGAGTCTTCTGTATTACGTCAAAATCTACTCGACAAAGAAATTGCAGAAGAAATTTATGCTTATGCGAATGCAAGTTTAATGAATCCAAATTTTTCCGTCACATTCGTTGGGGTGAAAAATTTTGAGCCACAAGAAATTGAAAAACTTGTGTTTGAGGAGCTAGAAAAAGTTATTAATAACTATGATCAATCGTTGTTTGAAGCCACTTTCAATGCTTTTTCATTTAATTTACGTGAAGGAGATAGCCAAACAACCCCGCAAGGTTTAATCCGCGGAATTGGTTCCATGATTAATTGGCCATACGGAAGAAATCCTCTAGAGACTTTGTCATTTGAAAAGCATTTAGCAAAAGTGGAAGAATTGATTCAATCAGGAGACATCCTTTCTTTTGTTCAACATTATTTATTAGAGAATTCGCATCGAATCTGCACCTATTTATCTCCAGAGGAATCAAAGATAGAAGCTTTACAACAACAAGAAACTGATTTACTGCAAAACAAGTTTGATTCGCTAGAAGCGCAAGAAATTGATGATATTATCAGGATGAATCAAGAATTGCGTGAAAAGCAGAATACTCCAGATACCAAGGAAGCACTTTCTTCTTTACCTACTCTTAGCAGAGAAGATTTGGAAGAAAAACATGATTATCAAGCTTTGCATGCAGATGAGATTTCCCTCACAAATGCGAATATTCCATTCCTGAATTATTTTGGAAATAGTCGTGGTATTTTGTATCTGAGTTATCAATTTGATTGTCGTGAGATTAAACAGGAACATCTATTTGAGCTTAGCTTACTACAAGAAATTCTAGGTTATATTGATACCGAGAATTTCTCATTTAGTGAATTGACAAATTACAGTTTGGCAAACACTGGGGGTATTGCGACAAATCTCGTTTACACAAAAAAACGTGCATATTTTGAAGTGAAAATTAAATTTTTACAAAACAAGATTTCCGAGAGTATCAATTTAATCAATGAAATCTTATTGCATTCAAAATTTACACAAAGCAAAAACCGCATATTCAAATTGCTGACGACACTATACTCCCGTATGAAATCAAGTCTCGCCGATAGTGGTATCACGCTTGCCAGAAAACGACTTCGTTCCTACATTGATCCGTTAGGTGCTTTTGATGAGGTTACAAGCGGAATTACTTTTTATCATCAATTAGGCCATTTATTGGAAAACTGGGAACACGATTCTGAGAGTTTCTTAGAAACTTTGCAAAATCTTATGTCCTTGTTAATCAAGCAAAATCATCTCACTTTATTCTTTGCCGGAGAAAAATCTGATTGGTCTGAAATCGATAAAAAAATAATTGCTCAAATTTCTGATTTCCCATTAGACACAAATTCATCAACAAACAACCATCCGAATTGGAAATTTGACACAGAAGTCAAAAATGAAGCCTTCAAAGTTGCTTCTGATGTACAATATGTCGTTTCTGGAGTAAATATTAAATCAATTTTCCCAGATTGGGAATTTGACGGAAAATTGCATCTGCTTCGGCAAATTATTAACACTGACTATTTATGGAATCATGTAAGAGTGAAAGGTGGAGCTTATGGTTGCAGCATCACCGTAGAACGTAATGGCAATTTGCTTTTGGCAAGTTATCGTGATCCGCAATGCAAAAAAACCTATGAGGCATATGCCGATATCGCAAATTATTTGAAACAGATTAATTTAGATGAGGAACAACTCACTTCTTATTTAATTGGAACTTTTTCCTCTTTGGATCAACCTCTCTCTTTCCCTGCAATGGCCAATCGTTCAAAGGCTTGGTATGATCGAGATATTACAATAAAAACTTTACAGGAAGAACGATCTGCACTATTAAATATTACGAATAAAGAATTGCAACAATTCGCGAAACAGCTCGCAAAATTGCCATTGACAGACATTCGCTGCACTATCGGAAATCAAAAAATCATTGATCAAGATAAGGACTTGTTTGAACAAATATTAATTTTAGAATAAAAATTTTACGAGGAGGACCATATGAACAAAGAATATTTCACATTTCCATCCGCTTTTGAGAAAAAACCGATTCATGCTGTCATGTACCAGCCTGAAGGAGAAGCAAAAGGTCTTCTTCAAGTCATTCATGGCTTCGCAGAACATATTGAACGCTATGATGACTTCATGCAATTTTTCGCCAATCAAGGTTTCGTCGTCTTTGGAGATGATCATTTAGGACATGGTAAAACAGCCGTAAACGCTGAGGATCGAACAGATGTTGGCACATACAATGCATTGGAATATATGCTTCAAGATGAGTTGACATTGAGTCAAAAGTTTAAATCTGAATACCCTAACTTACCTTTTTATATGTTAGGACACAGTATGGGTTCACTTATGCTACGCGGCTTATTAGGTAAATATCCGGATATTTGTGATAAAGCGATTATCATGGGAACGGGAGATATGTCGCCTGCTTTATTATCTGCTTTCGGTGTCGTCCTGAATGTCACGAAACTATTCCATAAAGGTACTTTCAAAAGTCCATTAATCAATAATTTAGCCCTTGGCAAAAATGATAAACTTTTCAAGAATGAGAATGAAAAGAATACATGGCTCTCAACGAATAGAGAAAACATCGCAGTCTATAATGCTGATTCATTAGCTGGGAATCCTGGTTCTATCTACACCTTCAAATTTCTTCATTCTTTGATGAAATTAATTCGTCAAAAGGATCATCTATCTAAAATGAAAAAGGACTTACCTGTGTTATTTGTTTCTGGTCAAGACGATGCATTCGGGGATTTCGGAAAAGGAGTTAAAAAGGTCATCGACTTATTTCATCAAGCAGGTATGCAGAATGTGCAGCAGATTTTTTATCCGCATATGCGACATGAAATTTTGAAAGAAGATGCTTCCGACAAGGTCATCGCAGACATCTTGCAATTTATAACTGTTGAAAAATAATTTTCATGTTGCATTCGCTTTGTAACTATGCAATCATAATGCGTTGTTAAATTAAATAAAGAAAAAATAGATTAGAAGAGAATTTTATGTTTCAAAAAATACGTACTTTTTTTGCGCCCAAAGATATGACGAATGGAAATATTTTGCACGATTTACTTCGCTTTTCCATTCCGTTAATTATTGGTAATTTTGCGCAACAATTATATTCAACAGTTGATGCTGTTATTGTCGGTCGCGTTGTTCCTGGTGGAATTGCCGCAATAGGTTCTACTTTCCCCGTGATCAACTTTAGTATTTTATTATTTATGGCAATTGCCACTGGCGCGGGTGTCATGGTTGCGCAATATTTTGGGGCAAAGGATCAAACGAATTTAACGAAAACAGTTGGAAATACATTAATGTTGATTCTAATTGCAACGATTGTATTAACTTCCATATTGATTCCATTAGCTGGACCATTTTTGAATCTCATTAGCACCCCTTCTGAAATACATGGAATGGCAACAGAATATTTGCAGATTACTTTTCTGGGATTCTTAGGGGCAGCTTTCTTTAATATTGGATCTGGAATTTTGCGAGGCGTTGGCGATTCAGTCACTCCACTTTTTTATCTCTTGATTTCAACGATTATCAATACCATTCTTGATATCATTTTTGTCTGGTATTGGGATTGGGGAGTTGCTGGTGCTGCTTGGGCAACGATTACCGCACAGGCCATTTCTGCTGTGCTCTGTTTAATTCAGATTTTCCGTACGCCATTAATTGGCAAGTTACATAAGAGAGATTTAAAGCCAGACTTATCTTTGGTCAAAAATCTAATCCGACTAGGGCTTCCTGCCGGAATCACACAAGGACTCTTCTCTCTTGCGATGATTATGGTTCAAAATTTAGTCAATACGATGGGAACCATGGTCATCGAAGCAAATACGATCGTCATGCGTCTTGATGGATTTGCGATGCTCCCAAATCAAACATTCGGTGTGGCAGCAACCACATTCATTGGTCAAAATATCGGAGCAAAGAAAATGGACCGTGTGAGAGAAGGTGCAAAAATTGTTTCAAAACTGGCCTTTTTTGTATCATTATCACTTGCTGTCATTCTATTATTAATTGGAAAACAAGCATTTTCTTTATTTACCGCTAATCAAGATATCATCAATCTTTCTTATCGCATGATGATGATTTTGGCTATCGGATATGTCGCTGTTTCGCAAACAAGTTCATTAGGCGGAGTCATGCGTGGAGCCGGTGATACAATCACTCCTATGTGGATTGCACTTTTCACTACCATCTTATTACGTGTACCTCTTGCTTATCTATTGGCTTATCTGACAAGATCAGATGTTTGGCCAAATGGTTCTCCATTTACGCTCAATATTTCATTATTAATAGGTTGGGTAACTTCTGCTATTGTTTCTTATGTTTTCTATCGTCGTGGAAAATGGAAAAACAAAGCAATTGTATAAATTGATCCCTATCAAAAAAGGATTCTCATTATAATATGAGAATCCTATTATCGATAATCTATTGATTGGTTTTTCTAATTTGCTTTGTTTTCTAAGTTCTCTTTATATTCATCCGCTAGAGAATTATATCGTTCTTGATATTGTGAATAAAAACGATTATCCTCATCATGAATCGTTATTTTATTTGGAAAGTTTTCAAGTAAGTATTTACCTAAATACTGTGTCAATTTTATTTGTCCGTTAATATTTACATGAGCACGATCATAAAAATCCATCTTTGAGTCTAAATTAATCTCTTCCATTTAAATCTTTTTCGTCTTCTGCTATTAAAATACGCATTTTCTCTATTTCTCCCTAAAAACACAGTTTTTTTCTAAAGTATCATCAAAAAATTAAAATAATATTAGAAAAACTTTTTACTACTCAAAAGAATTGTTATCATAGAATTAATTATTCATATCATATAAGAAAAAGAGGTCTTATGAAAACGAAAATTTTTGCCCATAGAGGTGCTTCTCTTATCGCAGCTGAAAATACAATGCCTGCTTTCGAAGCGGCTATCAAAGCAGGTGCTGATGGAATCGAATTAGATATTCAAAAAACGAAAGACAATAAAATCGTGGTCACACATGATGAAAATTTGAAACGTGTCACAACAATGAATAAGGCGGTTGCAGAACTTGATTATGAGGAGATCAAAGCCTTAAATGCGGCTGCTTTCCGCGAAAATGATGAAGCAACTTATGTCCCTTTGCTCGCTGAAGTTCTCGACTTAGTCAAAGACACGGATTTGCTTTTAAACATCGAACTCAAAAATGCGCAGGTGCAATATCCTGAACTAGAAGAAGACACACTTGCTCTAGTCAAACAATATGGCTTGGAAGAAAGAGTGATTTATTCCTCATTCAATCATTATTCCATCATGAAATTATTGCAATTAGGAACGCCTTCAGAGGTTGCTTTCCTCTATATGGAAGGATTGTTCGAGCCATGGAAATATGCCCACACGAATCATGTTCACGGTTTACATCCATTTTTCCCAAATTTAATGATTCCTAACTATATGAATTCTGCTAGGGAATTAGGTGTGAAGGTGCGTCCTTGGACGGTTGATAGTCCAGAATATATGCAAAAATTAATTGCTCTTGGTGTAGATGGATTAATCACAAATGATCCAGCAAAAGCATTGGAATTTAGAAATCAAATTCAATCCTAATAGAATACGAGGAGATTTATTATGAACGAAAAAAACGTTTCTGTTGCAAACGAGAACGAAAAGTTGAATTATGGAAAAACTTTTTTGATTGGTACAGGATTCTTTGCATCGTCTTTGCTTTGGTCATTGTACAATAGTTTCATTCCTTTAATTCTAAAAGACTTTATTACGTCGACCGCCTTAATTGGTTTAATCATGACCATCGATAATATGTTCGGTGTTATTTTTCAGCCATTGTTTGGAGCGATGTCCGATCGTACACATACCCGTTTTGGAAAACGCATGCCGTATATTATGATTGCTGCTCCTTTGTGTGCTGGATTATTCTTTTTTATCCCCAAAATGCCGACACTCGCAACAGTTATGGCATTAGTTATTGTGTTTAATTTTGGTATGTCCGTATGGAGAGCACCAATCGTTGCTTTGATGCCAGATTTGACACCTAGTAAACATTGGTCCAAAGCAAATGGTGTCATTAATCTGATGGGTGGAGTTGCAAGTATTATTGCTTTCCTCATTGGAGGAAAAATAGCTAATCATTATGGTCGTTCTGCTACTTTCGGAATGGGTAGTATTGTGATGCTTATCGCAGTCATCGTTCTGTTTATTTTCGTCAAAGAACCTGCTTCAACAGTTGCGAAGCCAATTCGCAAAGTTGATGAAAAAGAAAAATTTCTTGATCTTAGTGTTTTCAAATCCTTACCAAAATCAGAAAGACGTCATCTATTAGCTTTATTATTTGCAATCTTTTTCTGGTTTTGTGGTTACAATGCAGTCGAAACATTCTTCACAAGTTTCGCAGTTTCTCAATTAGGTGTCAGCGAAGGATCCGCTGCAATGCTGTTAGCTTTCTTCTCTGTTTCATTCGTTGCTTTTGCGATTCCGTCAGGTTTCTTAGCAACTAAAATCGGTCGTAAGAAAGCAATCGTGATTGGATTAATCGGATTAGCAGCTGTTTTCATTCCAATTCTATTCTTAATGAATTTAACAGCTATCCGTATTCTGTTATTGATTGGCGGATTTTTCTGGGCATTAATCAATATCAACTCATTACCAATGGTCTTAGAAATTGGTAAAAAAGAAGAAATCGGAACCTATACTGGATATTATTATTTCTTCTCCTTTAGCGCTAACATTGCTAGCCCAATCTTATACGGTGCAATTCGTGATTTAACTGGCACATTTAGCAGCTTGTTTATCTACGCTCCAATCGTATTTACACTTGCTCTAATTTGTATTTTGATGACAAAAAAGACAGCAAACGAGTAAGATATTTCAATAATTAGTTTATGTAGAAAAGGATATTCATCTATGAAAATATTAGTCACCGGAGGAACCGGGTATATTGGAAGTCATACCGTTGTAGAATTATTAAATCGAGGCGATGAAGTCGTCATCGTTGACGATTTATCAAATAGCCACATTCAAGTTTTGGACCGCATCGAAAGAATTACTGGTAAATTACCTGAGTTTGTTCAAGTTGATGTTTGTGATACTGAAAAAATGGAAACGGTATTTCAAAATCATCAATTTGATTCTGTTATCCATTTTGCTGGTTTCAAAGCGGTTGGTGAAAGCGTTGCGAAACCGTTAATGTACTATCGAAATAATTTAGAATCGACTTGGGTACTCATTGAATTGATGGATAAGTATCAAGTTCCTTCGATTATTTTCAGTTCCTCTGCTACCGTTTATGGTCAACCAGATATCGTGCCGATTGAAGAAAGAACTAGATATGAATGCACCAATCCATATGGTAGAACAAAAATGATTAATGAGCTTTTCTTACAGGATATTTGTGCTGCTTATCCGAATATTTCTGCGATTTGCTTACGCTATTTCAATCCAATCGGGGCACATGAATCAGGATTAATCGGAGAAGATCCGCAAGGAATTCCAAATAATTTAATGCCTTATATCACGCAAGTCGCTATCGGGAAATTAGAGAAACTATCTATTTTTGGTGATGATTATGATACACCTGATGGAACTGGCGTAAGAGATTATATTCATGTTGTCGATTTAGCAAAAGGGCATCTTGCTGCTGTCGATTATGCCAAAGAACACCAAGATATTTCTTTCTTGGCAATAAATCTCGGAACAGGTCAAGGTCAAAGCGTTCTCGATTTAGTACATGCCTTCGAGAAAGTATTAGGCAAAGAAATTCCTTATCAAATTGTTGATAGAAGGCCTGGTGATATCGCTACGTGTTACGCTGATCCTCAAAGAGCAAAAGATTTATTGCATTGGGAGGCAAAATTTGATGTCGATAAAATGTGCGAAGATAGCTGGCGTTGGCAAAGTGAAAATCCAAGAGGATACTCTGAATAGTTCTATACTTAATTTGTAAACTAAAAGGGATTTGTCTGAAAGCGATGACAAATCCCTTTTTTCAATTACAATACAAAGATTATCTGTTTGTTGGTTTATAGGTAGATACCAAATCTATGACACGTTCTCTAATATCTTCATCATTCGCATAGGCTGATTTCATGAGCACATTTAACTTGCTCAAAAACTCATCAATATCAAAGGGGATTGGTGAACCGATATGAATTAATTCATTGTCCGTTTTTTTCATGCCCTCTTCGTCCATTAATTTTTCTTCATATAATTTTTCACCTGGACGTAATCCTGTGTATTGAATATTGATATCGACACCTAAGCGTAAACCTGATAAGCGGATTAAGTTCTTTGCCAAGTCTGCAATTTTAACAGGACTACCCATGTCCAAAACAAAAATTTCTCCCCCATGCGCATAGGTTCCCGCAAGCATCACAAGACTGACTGCTTCTGGAATCGTCATAAAGTAGCGGATAATATCTGGATGTGTAACGGTTAAGTCATTCCCTTTTTCTATCTGTTTTTTGAATATAGGTATAACGGATCCATTACTACCTAAAACATTTCCAAATCGAACCGCTACAAATTCCGTCTTTATATTCTTAAACACAGTACCAGTTCCATCTTTGTCAGCATTTTCACGGCCATGATGTGTGAAAAGCTGTGGAATTTCGTCAGCTTTTCCTGCTTTAATTTTACTGTCAAAACTTTGAATAATCATTTCGCATAATCGTTTCGATGCACCCATAATATTGGTCGGATTAACAGCTTTATCTGTACTAATTAATACAAATTTTTCGCAACCATGAATCATCGCAGCATACGCTGTTTTATAGGTACCAAGCGCATTATTTTTAATCGCTTCACAGGGGCTATCTTCCATTAAAGGAACATGTTTATGAGCGGCAGCATGATAGACTACTTGAGGCTTATATTCATTGAATATTTTATATATTTTACGGCTATCACGAACTGAGCCAATGAGAACGACTAGATTTAGTTCTGGAAATTTTTCTCTAAGTTCAAGCTGAATATCATAAACATTATTTTCATAAATATCTAAGAGCAATAATAAAGCAGGTTTGTGACTAGCAATTTGTCGAGCTAATTCTGAACCAATCGATCCACCTCCACCTGTTACCATTACTCGTTTACCATAAATATAATCAAAAACCTCGGTCATATCAGACTTAACAGGCTCACGTCCAAGTAAATCTTCGACAGATACATTTCGCAATTTACTTAATGATAATTCACCATTTGCAAATTTATACATTTCAGGCAATTGTTTTAATTCACAATCAGTTTCTTTACAAATATTCAAAATATCTCTTTTCACCGAGGCGGATGCACTGGGCATTGCAAGGTAAATTTTATCGATATGATATTTTTTTGCACTATATAAAATTTCGCTTCTTCCACCGACAACAGGAACACCATCTACAAATCGATTCCATTTATTTTCATTGTCATCGATAATGCATCGTACTTTCTCATCGACACTTTTTTGTCTCTCGATATCACGCAATAATAACTGTCCAGCATCACCAGCACCGATAATCATAACATTAATGGTATCACTACTTTCTCTGCTCTTACGAAATTCGCCACTTAAAAGTAATATCAGTCGATAAGAAAATCTAGCAAAACTGACTAGGAAGAATTGTACAATAAACCCTATCATATAATAGGAAATTGGTTGGCGGCCATAGAATTGAAGAGTGATAACAACATGTAAAAATCCAGTTATTAAACTTGCCAAAATAATTCTCGTTAATTCCGTATAACTTGCAAATGCCCAAATACTTTGATAAAGCCGTAATGCAATAAAGACAATAATGCATATGACTGAATAAATTGGGGCAAAGTTTTTCCAAACAGAAAGATAAATTGAAGGAATCACGGAAAACCTAAAATCAAAACGTAGTAGCAATGCTAAGAAATACGATGCATTTACGACAAATAAATCATATATCACAAGAAGAAGTGCTATTTTCTTCCAGTGTTCAATTCCGATTCTTTTCCTGTTCTTTATGTTATTAGGTGAATTTTCACTCATTAATTTATATAAACTCCCTTTACACAGATGTTATTTCTAATCAATAAGTATAGTGAAATCAAAGATAAAAATCCATTTTCTTTAAATAACAAAAAAGTATCTCAAGAGCAGCCTATGTCTCTAGAGATACTTGATATGTGTTTCGATTAGATAATAGCTAACTCTTCAGCTACTTTCTTAATGATTGCAACGGCTTTATCCAATTGCTCGATTGTATGCCCAGCTGTAACCATGCAACGGACACGACCAGTTCCCTTTGGTACAGTTGGAAATACGATTGGACTTGTAAATACACCATTCTCAAAAAGTTTTTCTGAAAACTGCCCTGCTTTCGCTTCATCTCCAATAATAATTGGTGTGATCGGCGTTTCACTATGGCCCGTATTTAAACCAAGTTGATTGATTTTTTCTTTAAAATACTTCGCATTTTCCCAAAGCTTTTCTGTATATTCAGTACTTTCCATTAACATATGAATCGCTTCAATAATCGCAGCAGTATCTGCAGGTGTATTTCCGGTTGAGAAAAGTAGTGGCCTTCCTCGATTTTTCAACCAATCAATGGTCACTTGCTTTCCTGCAATATAACCACCAATGACGCCAATCGCTTTTGATAAGGTACCCATGATAAAATCAACTTTTCCATGTAATCCAAAATGGTCAACTGTACCACGACCGCTTTCCCCTAAAACACCAGAAGCATGCGCATCATCAACATAAGTTAAGCAATCATATTTTTCTGCAAGCTCAACAATTTCCGGTAATTTAGCGATATCGCCATCCATTGAGAAAACACCATCGGTAATGATTAGCACCTGATTATATTGATCGCGATTTTCTTTAAGAACTCTTTCTAAGTCTTCCATATCAGAATGTTTAAAAACAGTTTTTTTCGCTTTCGTTAAGCGGCAGCCATCAATAATTGATGCATGATTTAGCTCATCAGAAATAATCAAATCCCCATCGCCAACAACAGCTTGAATCGTGCCAGCATTACAATTAAATCCTGATTGGAAAACAATGACCGCTTCTTCTCTTTTGAATTCAGCAAGCAATTTTTCTAAATCATCATGCAATTTCATATTTCCATTGATTGGGCGAACTGCTCCGGCACCAACTCCATATTCTTCAATCGCCGCAATGGCTGCCTTTTTCATACGTGGATGATTCGCGAATCCTAAATAATTGTTTGAGGATAGATTAATGACTTTTTTTCCATTAATCACGCATTCGGCTTCATTTGGTCCTTCTACCGTTTTAAATTCTTTGAAAAGACCATTTTCTTTTAATTCATCAAGCTGTTTTTTTAGATAATCGAGTTCATGAATTGTTGTCATTTTCTTCCTCTTTCTTTTGATTTTCAAATTTGGATTTTAAGTTGATTAGCATATCTTTCGTCATTGCAGTTAAATCATATTCTGCTTTCCAGCCCCATTCTTCTTTTGCACAGGTGTCATCCAAAGAATTTGGCCAAGAATCTGCGATTGCTTGCAAAGTTGGGTTCACATTATAGGTGAATTCAAATGCTGGAATTTCTTGTTGTATGGCTGCTGCAATTTCTTCTGGAGCAAAACTCATCGCAGCAATATTAAAAGCATTACGATGTATTAATTTGGCCGGATCAGCTTCCATCAATTCAATCACTGCTCGCAAAGCATCAGGCAAATACATCATATCCATTTTGGTGCCTTGGGCAATTGGAGAAGCATACTTCCCATATTTCAAAGCATCATAATAAATTTCAACAGCATAATCCGTCGTTCCTCCACCAGGAATGGTTTTGTATGAAATCAAACCCGGAAAACGTACCCCTCTCGTATCTACACCGAAACGCTTATGATAATAATCACAAAGAAGTTCTCCAGCCGCTTTGGTCACTCCATACATGGTCGTCGGACGTTGTACGGTATCTTGTGGCGTTAAATCTTTTGGCGTGCTTGGTCCGAAAGCGCCGATTGAGCTAGGGGTAAATAAGCTTAGCTCTTTTTCTCGAGCGACCTCTAAAACTTTGTATAAGCCGATCATATTGACATCAAACGCAACTTGAGGTTTTGCTTCTGCAACGGCTGAAAGAAGTGCTGCTAGATGAATCACTGTATCTATTTTGTATTTATCGACAAGCATTCCCAGTTGTTTTCCGTTGCAAACATTTAGAATTTCAAACGGTCCTGTTTCATAGATTTCTCTTGCATCATTATGGGCAATATCAGTAACCACAACATTCCCATGACCATAAATTTTTCGCATTCGCAACGCCAATTCAGAACCAATTTGGCCAAGGCCACCAGTTATCAAAATATTCTTCATGTTTTACCCTTTCTTTTACAAAATCTACATACTGTAAAATAAATATATCCTTATGGATTAATCATACAATATTGAGCAAAGCAATTCATTGTTTCTTGCATGGATTTTATCGCATGTTAGAATTAATGCTATTGAAAGTGAATATGATGATGAATAATTTAATAAACTTGAACATGCATAAAAATAAAGAAAAACAACCTGAAGCAAAGCAAAATCAAGCATTTTTTCTGCTCAAAGATTTAATCTATTATTCTTTTTTCGCAATAACAATATTTATTGCTCTGGAATATATGATGCAGGATCCATTTGAAATACGTTCAAAAATTATTTTTTTGAATGTGTTTTTGCATTTCTCTTGTTTGCTGTTTGTATGTTCACTCATTGGAAATCGTAGAATCGGTACTTATATCTATGTCATCTTATGTTGGCTATTCGCATTGACAAATTATTTGGTTATCTCCTTCCGTTCAACGCCCTTTATGCCTTGGGATATTTATTCAGCAAGGACTGCCTTCAATGTTGTTGATAATTACAAAATGACTTTCAGTGCTAACTTTATTGTTTCTTGTATCATTTTTGTATTGATCCTCTTCATTTGTCAATTCTCAACAAACCGCATTTATAAGAAAGCTCGCTATCGAATTTACTTGCTTTTGAGTGTATTTTTATTGCTATTTACTTTTGCTTATTGTCGCTCAGATAAAGTGATCAAAAAATACAATTTGAATACGATTCTTTTCAACAGTAAAGTCATGTCTGAAAGAAATGGACATCTTTTAAATTTTGTTTTTTGCACACGTTATTTAAGCGTCGATAAACCAAGCGGTTATTCTGATGAATCCGCGAAGAGCATTCTAGATAGTTATGCCAAAACGCAAGAGTCAGAGCCTGAAATCAAGCCTGATATTGTGGTTGTGATGAATGAGTCTTTTAGTGATTTACAGCATTTGAAAGAATTTGAAACGAATACTGATTATATGCCTTTTTATCGTTCTTTTGACGAAAACACAAAAAAAGGGATTGTATATTCTTCGGTAATCGGAGGAAACACTGCCACAGCTGAATTTGAGTTTTTGACTGGCATGAGTATGGGCTTTTTACCTTCGGGTTCCATTGCCTATTTGCAATTTATGCATTCACCCCTTTCCTCTTTGGTTTCTACATTGGAAGGTTTTGGATATCAGTCAACTGCGATGCATCCATATTACAGATCTGGTTGGAACCGAGAAAAAGTATATGACTATTTCGGATTTGACAAAGTGAAATTTAATAAAGAATTTGTTCATCAAGATAAAATTCGTAATTACATTAGCGATAAATCATTATTTGATGAAATCCTTTTAGAATTGGACAATAAACAAGATCCTCAATTTATTTTTACTATTTCCATGCAAAATCATGGTTCCTATAAAGATATCTTTGAGAATTTTACACCAGATGTTGAAATTACTTCACAAGAAAGCAGTCAGGCTCTCAATCAATACCTTTCATTAATTAAGGAAACCGATCAAGAATTAGAATCGTTCATCAAGCAAATTAGTCAAAGAAAACGTCCCACCATTGTACTTTTCTTCGGAGATCATCAACCGAATAATGCCACTGTTGCTCCTTTGACAAAAGGTATATCAGAGGAACATATCCAAGAAAACAGACGTAAAGCTGATTATGTGTTATGGGCAAATTTTCCGCTACCGAACGCTGGGCATGCTGATACATCCATCAATTATCTAGCGAATGATATTTTGGACGCAGCTGGTTTTCCAAAAGATAAATGGTATCAATTTTTATCTGAAACCAGAAAAGAATATCCCATCATGAATGATGCATATTACTTTGATGCGCAAGGAAAACTTCATACTTATGACGAAAAGCCATTCCCAGATTTACTCAAACAATATTCGATTCTGCAATATGATTATCTGAATGAGAAAAAATTTGGAGAGCTAAGATAAAAACTCCTCAGACATTAGCTTTTTCATCCAATTGCATTTCTCCAACATATATACCAGCTGGTCTGATAATCCGATTACTGTTGATTTTTTCTTCTAAATTATGAGCTAACCATCCGATTGAGCGACTAATCACAAATAACGGCGTAAACAATTCTTCTGGAATGCCCAAAATCTCATAGATGAAACCACTATAAAAATCAACATTCGCCGATACATTTTTCCCTTTTTGTTCTTTGATATATTCACAAGCAATTTCTACGAAGCGATTATAAAAATGATATTCTTCTAATCTTCCTGCTTGTTCAGCAACTGTTTCCGCATTTTCTTTGAGCACTTCACTTCTTGGATCAGAAATCGTATATACAGCATGGCCAATACCATAGATTAAACCTGCTTGGTCAAAATATTCTTTGCCTAAAAGTTTTTTGGCAACTTCACGCATCTCTTCTTCACTAGCATCAAGGCCAATATCCTCAATGATTGTTTTCATCATGCGGCGGCAAGTGACATTCGCACCACCATGTCTTGGCCCTTTCAAAGAACCGACTGCAGCTGTCATCGAAGAATAAATGTCCGTTTGTGTTGAAGAAACCACAAGATTCGCAAAGGTAGAATTATTCCCGATACCATGATCGGCATGAATAATCATCATTAGGTCAAGCATCGCAACTTCTTCCTGTGTATAGTTGCCTTCACCTCTCAGCAAATACAAAATATATTCTGCGATATCCATGTCTTTTCTTTGCGGATGAATAATTAAGCTTTGATTATCCTGCAAATGAACTTTTGCATTATAACAATACACACAAATTGCGGGTAGTTTTGCAATGATGGAAAGGCCCTGTTTAAGTGTATTTTCAATGCTCGGATCGTCTGGATTTTCATCTTCGGAATAAAGTAATAAGATTGATTTTTGAATGCGGTTCATCATGTCAAAAGAAGAAGTTTTCAAAATATTTCTAGATAAGAACCCTTCAGGCAAAACATAATTTTCACGAAGATATTGTTTGAAAATTTGTTTTTCTTCTTCATTGGGTAAATATCCGTTCAGTAATAAAAAACAAACTTCCTCGTAGCCATTTTGATCGCTCGAAGCGACTTGATTGTATAGATTTGCTAAGGCATATCCTCGGTAATTCAGCTCACCGGGAGCATCAATTTTGTTGCCTGCTTCATCTTTTGTATAGCCAACAACATCACAGATTTTTGTCAAACCAACAACCACCCCTGTTCCATTTTCATTGCGCAAGCCTTTTTTGACATTGTATTGACTATATAATTCACTATTAATTGTATTTTTATTCTCAGCATTATGAAAAATATTTAAGATTTCTTTTTCGTAATTCATCATTATTTTCTCCTAAAAATATCTCTATATCCTTTGATAATTGCGTTTCTTATTTTTAAACTCGTATTATAGCAGCAATTTTACAACTTTAATAGAATGTTCTATGATAACTTAGAATTTCATAATCACAAAGAGAGGTGAATAATTATGAGCAGCCTTGCCTATAAAATAATTCAAAATCATTTGGCAGAGCCAGCAGAGATGAAAGCCGGTAACACCATTAAACTAAAAATAGATAATACCTTAACGCAAGATGCTACCGGTACAATGGCCTATTTGCAATTCGAAAAAATGGGTGTCAATAAAGTCAAAACTAAAGCCGTCAGCTATGTTGATCATAATACGATGCAAACTGGCTTCATGAATGCTGATGATCACAAATACTTACAAACCGTTGCCAATCGCTACGGAATCTTGTTTTCAAAAGCAGGAAATGGCATTTGTCATCAGGTACAACTTGAACGATTCGATAAGCCAGGGGAAACACTTCTCGGTTCCGATTCTCATACACCAACAGCTGGCGGAATGGGTATGATCGCAATCGGAGCTGGTGGCTTGGATGTTGCCTGTGCAATGGCAGGGATTCCTTATACCATTCAATTACCCGAAGTGATTAATGTTCGACTCAGTGGCGCTTTACGCCCAGGCGTTAGCGCGAAAGATATTATTTTAAAAGTATTACAAATAAAAACCGTCAAAGGTGGCGTTGGTAAAATTTTCGAATATACAGGTGAAGGAATCAAAACATTATCCGTTCCAGAAAGAAGCACCATTACTAATATGGGTGCTGAACTCGGCGCTACAACTTCTCTTTTCCCTTCTGATGAAAACACAAAAGAGTTTCTTGAAAAGCAAGGTCGTGGTGAAGATTATATTCCGTTAGCACCAGATGAAGATGCAGTCTATGATGAAGTCATTGATATTGACCTCTCTACTTTGGAGCCTTTATGTGCTGCGCCTCATTCACCAGATAATGTAAAGCCAATTTCAGAATTTAAAGATATAAAAGTCGATCAGGTTTGTATCGGGTCATGCACCAATAGTAGTTTTACCGATTTATGCAATGTAGCAAATATTCTTCGCGGAAAAAAAGTGCATCCCGATGTCTCCTTAACCATTTCTTTTGGTTCTAAACAAGTCCTCACCATGTTAGCTCAAAACGGTGCGCTTGCCGATATTATTGCAAGTGGGGCAAGATTATTAGAATCAGCCTGTGGACCATGTATCGGGATGGGTCAATCGCCCAAATCAGATGGTGTATCTTTACGTACTTTTAATCGTAATTTTTATGGTAGAAGCGGGACCTTAAGTGCGGGAGTGTATATTGTTTCTCCTGAAACTGCTGCGATTTCAGCGATTAATGGAAAAATAAGTAATGCAATGGATGTAGACTATGAAAGAGTCTCCTTACCAGATTCTTATTTAATTGATGACTCTGGTATTCTTCTACCAGATTTCGATGTCAATAAACCAATTATCAAAGGTCCAAACATCAAAGATGTTCCAGTTGGCAAGCCTTTATCTCCAATTCATAAAAGAGTTATGATCAAAGTCGATGATAATATTACGACAGATCATATTATCCCAGGAGGTTCAACCGTACTCCCCTATCGCAGTAATATTGAGAAAATCTCTGAGTTCACATTTTCACAAATTGATCCTGATTTTGCATCACGCTGCCATGAACATGATGGTGGTATCATCATTGCTGGTGAAAATTATGGACAGGGTTCCTCCCGAGAACATGCTGCTTTGACACCATTATATTTAGGTATTCGTGCAGTTATCGCAAAATCCTATGCTCGAATTCATAAACAAAACTTGATTAATTCAGCGATTATTCCACTGACTTTTGCTAATTTGGCAGATTATGAAAACATCGACCAGTTTGACGAACTTGAAATTGCGGGAATCGAAACGTTATCATGTGACACTGTGTATCAAGTTCACAATAAAACCAAAAATATCTCCTTTGATGTCAAACATGATTTGAGTAATGAACAAATTCATATTATCAAAAACGGTGGATTGCTTAATACAATTAAATCACAGCAATAATCGCCCTGTTTTTATCTAATTTTTCAGGCTAAGAGGCATGTTACAGAAATGATGCGCCTCTTGCTTTTTCGCTGCTTTTTGTTGTTTCTTTATTTGTAAAGTCAATAATGTGTTTTAGGTTACCATTGAAATTATAAATATTTAATTATGACATAGCCTATTTCAAAAATATTTGATGTTTTATTAATATTTCCCATGCACTTTCTTTTCTGAGATAATGTGAACATCAAAAAAATACTTATATAGCAATATATGAAAGAAAAAGGAGGCTATTTTATGAGTATATTAGGATGGATCGTTTTAGGAGCAATTGCAGGATGGATTGCAAGCATCATTACAAAAAACAATGCACGTATGGGTTTAGGTGCTAACATTATAGCTGGTATCGTCGGTGGTTTAGTTGGTGGTTTCGTCTTCAACTTAATCGGTGGTGACGGAGTAACAGGTTTTAACTTATGGAGTTTACTAGTTGCAGTAGTTGGTGCTGTTATCGTATTAGCTATCTTAAATGCAATCAGAAGAAGATAATTTCATATCTTAATCTTAAACTAATGAAGACTCGGTTCTAAGAACCGGGTCTTTTTTGTATTTAGTTTACTTTCGTATGATGGTGGTACACGGGTTTTAGGTGCTTTCTTCGTTTACCCGTGT
>CAYFSZ010000024.1:0-17990 GCA_964346085.1 uncultured Mageeibacillus sp.
GGAGGCCAAAGAAAGAACTCCAAGATTACAATAATTTTGGGGTTCTTTTTTGTTTGTATCAACATAGATAATTGCAATAAATTTAGGATATATGCAAATATCATGTTTTAATTGCATATAAATTCTATTAGTTTTGTTTAGTTTTACAATATCGAAAACTGCATGAAATTAGTATGCTTTTCATACAGCTTATTTGAGGTAAGTATGTTTTTTATTTAAGGAGAGTATATGAAATTATCTAAGAGTGTTCAATCTGTATTTGTCATGCTTATTATGTTGGTTAATATGGTTCCGCAAATTGTTTTTGCTCAACCTATGGAGTCTACCGAATTATTTAGAGATTCTAGTGTTACCAGTACCGAACCATCATCTGTTTACGATCATGTTATTTCTGATGAATTAGTCACTGAGAGTATTAGTGAATCTATTTCTAGTTCAGAATCAACGAATGAAAGTAGTAAAGAATCAGAAATCGTTGAAACAATGACTTCTTTTGAAGAAGAAACTACTGTTGTAGAAGAAAATAATACAGAATTTAGCATTCAAAATAAGACGAATACTTTGACAACTGACACAACTAATTCTGAATCAGGAATAGTGATGCAAGTTGAAGATAATATTTTCACTTTTGAAACATATATGATCAACCGATAACTTATACATATTTTGTAAAAGAAATCATACCTGAGAATTATCAAGTAGAACATGGTATTAACTATGCTGAGAATAATGGATCAATAACGAATGTTTATATACCTCCACTTATTAATATTTCTGCAACGAAAGAGTGGATAGGTGGTGATGCATCAAATCGTCCGATAATCTATTTCGAACTTTATCGTTTCATTGAAAATGGCGATTCAGAACGAGTTCTGATTTCTGCCAAGGAGTTAAAAAACGGTGTGACAGAAGTTACTTGGGAGAATGTACCCAAAACAGATTTAAATGGGAATCTTTATACGTACTTTGTAAAGGAAATTGATTATTGGGGGAACTACCTTCCACCAGAAGGATATGAGAAAGAAGAAAATGGTTTAACTGTAATCAATCGCTGGATACCAACAGATGAACCAGAAGAGACAACAATTGAGGAGACAACTACAAATTCTTCTGAAACAGTTACAAGTATTGAAACAACTATTTCATCATCATCCCCATCTCAACATCCCCAGCCAAATCATATTGTGCGTACAGGAGAGACTGTCATGTCTGGCATAGTAGTTGTATTACTTATGAGCATTGGAATTATTTTTTACTTGATGAAACAAAAAATAAATCATCATAAAAATAGCAATTAACGAGTAAAGGCTTTTCGTAAATGAAAAGCCTTTTTTGATGATGTTAAGGAAAATGATAAATTACTTGAAATCATTTTCATCATTTCATTAATTCTATATAATTAAATTTGAATTAATGAAATATAGGAAGACAATAAAATGAATAGGAAATTCGAGGAGTTTTTAAACTCTTTAAAACATAAAAAAGTAGCTGTCATTGGTGTGGGGATAAGCAATGAACCACTTCTCAGAATATTAGCTTCTCATGAAGTTCAAGTAGAAGCATTTGATAAAATTTCCAAAGATTCAGATCGAGCAAAATTTTTGAAGAAGAGCTTTGAACAATTGAATTATTCCATTAATTGGAATTTAGGAGAAGATTATCTCGAGCATTTATCTGGTTTTGATCTGATTATCAGAACACCAGGTATGATGCCTTATGAAGAACATTTACTTCACGAAAAAGCCAAGGGTGCTATTATCACATCTGAAATGGATTTATTTATACAATTTTGTCCAGCAAAAATATATGGAATAACGGGCAGTGACGGAAAATCCACAACCACGAGTATGGTGTATGCAATGCTTCAAGAACAAGGCTATGATGTATATTTGGGTGGTAATATAGGCAATCCATTATTGGAACAATTAACTAGAATTAATGAAGATGCGAAAGTCGTATTAGAGCTTTCTAGCTTTCAACTCATCGATCTTACTAAAAGTCCCAATGTTTCTGTTTTGACAAATGTGACACCAAATCATTTAAATGTACATCAAAGTTTAGAAGAATACATTGAAGCAAAACGTCAAATTTATAAACATCAAAGTATTGCAGATACTGTTGTCATCAATGGGTTAAGCGAAGAATTTGCAAAGGACTGGGAAATCATCAAATCTAACATTATCTGGTTCAATCAAAGATATGCAAATTGCAAACATAAATCATTTCAAACATCGCAACATCAGCTAGGATATTATGAACGAAATCAAAATCTGTTTATTCCAATTTGTGACGAGAAAGACTTACATGTTTTTGGATCTTTTAATATTCAAAATGCCTTAGCTGCAATGGCTGCTGTATCCGAAGATGTAGATGTTGAACACATGAAAAAAGCAATACAATCTTTTAAAGGATTAGAACATCGGATAGAATTTATACGAGAAATCAATGGATTCAAATTTTATAATAGTTCCATTGACAGTTCTCCGGAACGTAGTAAACATTCTATTTCAGCTTTTATCGAGAGACAAATTTCTGTCACTTTGATAATGGGAGGACAAGATAAAAACTGTGATTATTCAGATTTAGGAAAATACATTTGTGCAGCAACTTCAAATGTTATTTTATTCGGCGAGAATGCTATGCTGATTGAAAAACAAATAGAAGAAGAAGCTCATTTAGTCGGAAAAAGCAAAAAAGAAATGAATATAATTCATTGCAACAATTACGAACAAGCGGTACATAAGGCCATGCTAATTAGTCATGAAGGAGACGCAATTTTACTAACGCCAGCAGGAACATCATTTGATCATTTCTCTAATTTTATGGAACGTGGTAAAGTGTTTAAGCAAATCGTAGAAGAATTGTGAAAATAGCGATTGAAAAATTGCTAAATTAGATGGAGTAATAATGCTAAAAAAATCAGATAAAAATTTCATAATAAGAGTCCTTTTACTTATCATAATTGGGATTATTATTGTTGTTAAAATAGATGTTTTAGGAGCGTTTATTTCCAGTTTCTTTAGTCTGTTAGCCCCCTTGTTTGTAGGTATTTTATTAGCTTTATTTTTAAATAGACCTGTTGAATTTTTTCAAAAACAATTTCGAAAAATTCATTACTTTAATAATCAAAGAGCAAAAATTCCTGCAGTCATTATTTCTTATTTATTAACGCTTGGAATTATTATTTCTTTATTCTTGATTATGATTCCTCAATTAATTGATAGCTTTGCGGAGTTTATTTCTAATTTTGATTCTTATTCAAGAACTTTTACCAGTACAGTTGATCAAGCTAGTGAATGGGTAGAACAGTACAACATTGATCCAATACTAATTTCAGATTTCAGTAATCGAGGTTTGGAATTTATTACAACACTACTACAATCTTTGCCAGCTATTCTGAGCAAAGTTGTATCAGGTCTTGTTTCGATTGTTGCGGCTTTCTCGTTAGGTGTCATTATTTCAATTTATATTATGTTTGATAAAAAACGAATCAAACGACAGTTTTTGAGAACCATTGCGGCGTTTACACCTGTGAAGAGTCATGTTCAGTTTTTGCATATTGCCAATATTGTTCAAATGAACTTTTCTACCTATATTTATACCCAAGTAACTGAAGGACTTATTCTTGGAATACTCTTCTTTATAGGGACATCAATTTTAGGATTTCCATATGCTTTGATTATTAGTGTTATAAATGGCTTGTCCGTATTAATTCCAATCGTTGGTGCATGGGTTGGTGCTGTAGGAGGCGGTATCATTGTTCTCTTCGCCAAACCAGATATGATCGTGACATATTTAATTTTTGTTGTTGTCATGCAAATGATTGAAAATAATCTCATCTATCCTAGAAGAATGACTGATTCTGTCGGTTTGCCCCAAATTTGGGTGTTGGTTGCAATTACTTTAGGTGGTGGATTATTCGGTATTTTAGGAGCGTTGCTGGCGGTTCCTGTCGCTTCGATTGCATATCAATTATTATCAGAAAGTGTTTCTAAAAAAGAACAAGTTAGAAGACTCGAAAATAATCGAAAAACAATGGAAGATGGACAAATTTTAGATGATGTCAATAAATCTTCTGAAGAAAAAGAATTAGAATAATGTTTTTATTTTGACATTTTAACCAAAGGATTGTTGTAAATTTGCATAAGTGTCTTTTGTTAAGTCAATATTAAGATATGTTTACTCAAGGAGGTATTTATGAATAAACAGAATGTTATCAAAAAATCTTTTTTAGCTGTTTTATGTAGCTTATTGACTATAATTCTATTTACACAACCAGTTTTTGCTATTAGCAATTGGGAGAATGATTACTTTGCTCATGGTGCAGGTTTATCAGATTCTCAATTAGAAGAAACAGAAAGATTAATCGGTATTCCTCAAGATGAAGAATTGAAAAATATTATTGTTACCGGTGCTGATTATGAACAATTCACTGGTCGTGCAATAGATGATGCTAACTTATACTCGTCAGCGATTATTTCAAAAACAGAAGCAGGTAGTGGAGTGCACGTATATATCAACACTCCAGAAAATATTACTGAAATTAAGGATCATCAATTTATGAATGCAGCTTTAACCTCAGGTATTACGGATGTGAATATTGTTGTCGGTTCACCGATTCCCGTAACTGGTGAAAGTGCATTAATTGGTGTTTATAAGGCATTAGAAGATGCTGGATATGAAATCAATCAAGAAGCGACAAAAACTGCAACAGATGAGTTAGTTGTCGTCAATGAAATTAATCAAAATAACAAGGATAATGCAGATTTTAATTCAGAAGAATTTAGTAAAGCAATCGCTGAAATCAAAAAACAAATTGCTGACAATTCTGATAAAGGATCTCTGGATACAGACCAAATTAATATCATTATCAATAATGTCTTCAATCAGTACAATATTAATATTAGTGATGCAGACAAGGCGAAACTAGCATCTTGGTTAGAAGAATTCAAACAATTGGATATTGACTGGGGATTGATTGCAAACGAGTTAAGTGGGGTAGGTGATTTCATCTCTAAACGAGGTGGTGAGATTTATGAATGGGGACAAGAGTCAGGTTTTTTTGCAAAAATATGGCAAATAATCAAGGATTTCTTTGATTCGCTATTTGGGTAAATTAAAGTTAATGTACGGAATGAACATTCGAATATTAGAATTACGTGAAAGTTCTTAGATATTCAAAAAATATATTTGCTATATACTTTCATAAATATCAATGTTACAATCGTTACATAATTTAAAAAATTCTTAGTGACTGACGGTATTAGTTGAATGAACAACATGAAGCTAAGAATTTGAAAATCGACCGTCTGGGTACACAAATCTTATTGATTCGTGTACCCTTTTTTATTTCTATCAAAGAGATAACCACGAGGAGGTACTATGAAAAAAGTAGGAATCGTAATGGGAAGTGATAGTGATATGCCTATCATCAACAAGGCAAAGTCCATTCTGGACAGTTTCGGAGTTGATTATTCAGTCAACATTTATTCAGCCCATAGAACACCAGATCAGGCATTAGAGTATGCCAGAAATGCCAAAGAGAATGGATACGGCGTCATTATTGCAGCTGCAGGGATGGCGGCTCATTTAGCAGGCGTTTTGGCTGCGAATACAATTTTGCCAGTGATTGGAATACCTTGTAAATCTTCCGTGTTGGAAGGAATGGATGCTCTGCTTTCGACTGTTCAAATGCCTGGCGGAATTCCAGTAGCAACAGTTGGTATTGATAATGGTAAAAACGCTGCTTTGTTAGCTATTCAAATTTTAGCATTAGAAGACAGTGATTTGGCTGACAAGTTAGTCGAATATCGCCAATCTGAAAAACAGAACGTTTTAGATAAAAACGCAAAATTATAATTTGAGAGGTCCAATATGAACAAAAATCTGATTTATCAAGGAAAAACAAAAGATGTATACGCTTTAGATAATGGCAATTATATGCTGAAGTTTAAAGACGATTGTACAGGAAAAGATGGCGTATTTGATCCAGGTGAAAATGCTGTGGGATTATCAATTGAGGGTGTTGGGAATATCAATTTAAGAATGACCACCTGTTTTTTTGAAATTTTAAAAGACAGAGGGATAAAAACTCATTATGTATCTTCAAACCTTGATGAAACAACAATGGAAGTTTTACCAGCAAGCGTATTTGGTAAAGGACTAGAAATTATTTGCCGATATAAAGCTGTTGGCAGTTTTTATCGTCGCTATTCAGACTATGTAGAATTGGGCCAGGATTTAAATGCCTATGTCGAAATGACATTCAAAAATGATGAGAAGGGTGATCCACTCGTCACAAAAGATGGTCTCGTTGAACTTGATGTAATGACTGCGGAACAATATGATGAAGTCAAAAGACAAACCCAAGAGATAACACAAATTGTAGCTGAGGAGATGAAAAAACGAGGCTTAGACCTATACGATATAAAGTTTGAGTTTGGCTATGACAAAGATGGCAATGTCATGTTAATTGATGAAATTTCCTCAGGGAATATGAGAGTTTATAAAGATAACGAATATATTCAGCCTCTTGAATTAAACAAATTGTTTTTTGCTTAGAAAGGTAAATTATGGGTGGTATTTTTGGAGCTGTTTCTAAGAGAGATATTGTAGAAGATATTTTCTTTGGGACAGATTATCATTCTCATTTAGGTACATATCGAGCAGGTATTGTCGTTCACAATGATGAAATCGGATTTCAACGTGAGATTCACAGTATCGAGAAAGATCCGTTTAGAAGTAAGTTTTTTGATGTATTAGAAATCATGTCTGGTAATAGTGGTTTAGGCTGCATTTCAGATTCTGGCCCATCGCCTCTGATTATTGCATCAAAATTAGGGGTTTATTCGATTTGTCTTGTCGGTGCTATTACAAATAAAGATGATTTAGTTGTAAAGTTATTAGAAAATCCAGGATTTCATTTCGACGCTTTGAACAAAGGTGTCGTAAATGAGGTGGAAGTTGTTGCCTCACTAATCAATCAGAAGGATTCTTTTAAAGAAGGGATTCTCTATGCGCAAAGCTTAATTGAAGGATCATGTAATATTTTGATTTTGACCAATCATGGTTCGATTATTGCTGCGAGAGATAAAATGGGAAGATTACCTGTTTTAGTCGGTAAAAATGAAGATGGTTATGCTTTTAGCTTTGAATCGTTTGCGTTTTATAAAACAGGTTATGAAATGGTGAAAGAGCTTGGTCCAACAGAGATTGTAGAGGCGACAGCGGATTCACTTGAAATTTTATCTCCTGCAACGAAAAACATGAAAATCTGTTCTTTCCTTTGGAATTACTATGGCTATGCAACGTCCTCCTATGAAGGTAGGAATGTCGAAGTGATGCGTAATGCCAATGGCAAAATCATGGCTGAAAATGAAAAAGATAAAACACTGTTTGATTCACTGGATTATGTATGCGGTGTCCCTGATTCCGGTTTAGCACATGCCTTAGGTTATGCGAAACAAAGTAATGTTGAATATGCACGTTGTTTCATTAAATATACACCGACTTGGTCTAGAAGTTTTATGCCGACAAATCAAAACACGAGAAATCATGTTGCTAAAATGAAACAAATTCCTGTCAAAGAATTAATTGATGGAAAGAATTTATTATTCGTAGATGATTCGATTGTACGAGGCACACAGTTTAAAGAAACGGTCGATTTTCTTAAAGAATATGGTGCCAACGAAGTACATATGCGTTCTGCTTGTCCTCCGATGATGTTTCCTTGTAAATATCTAAACTTTTCTAGATCAAATGACATGATGGAATTAATCACGCGCGTGATTATATCTGAACTAGAGGGTGAAGAAGGTTTTGAACACATTGATGAATATATTGATGGTGAGACAGAACGTGGTCAAAACTTGCGAAATCAATTAGCGGAAAGATTTAATTTTGCAAGTGTTGATTTCCAAACAGTTGACGGAATTTTGGAGGCAATCGGTATTGATAAAGATTGTTTATGTACCTATTGCTGGAATGGAGAAGAATAATGCATCAACAATCAAGCTCTGCAAGTTATAAAGAAGCCGGTGTGAATATCGAAGCTGGATACGAAGTTGTTCAAAGAATAAAATCACATATTAATCGTACTTTGCCACAGGGTAAAAATTTTGATGATATGGGGTTTGGAGGATTGTTACCGTTAAATCAATATCAAATGAAAAATCCATGTCTTGTGTCTGCAACAGATGGAGTTGGCACGAAACTGAAATTAGCTTTTTTGATGGATAAGCATGATACAGTTGGTATTGACTGTGTAGCTATGTGTGTTAATGACGTTATTTGCTGTGGTGCACGACCAATTAATTTCTTAGATTATATCGCTTGTGGCAAAAATGAGCCTGAAAAAATCGAACAAATCGTTAAAGGAGTTGTAGAGGGGTGTATTCAATCTGGGATTCCTCTTGTTGGCGGAGAAACCGCCGAAATGCCTGGTTTTTATCCTGAAGATGAATACGATTTAGCAGGTTTTGCGAATGGAATTGTGGATCATGAAGCCTTGTTAAATAAAAATAATGTAAAGCCTGGTGATGTTATTCTAGGACTTGCAAGTTCTGGTGTTCACTCCAACGGTTTTTCTTTGGTTCGTAAAGTTTTTGATATTCAAAACAAAGAAGTGTTACAAGAAACGTATGAAGAATTAGATGGTGCCAGTTTAGGTGAAGTACTTCTTGAACCAACACGTATTTATGTAAAACCGATATTGTCAGTGTTAGACCGTAAATTAGTGAAATCAATTGCTCATATTACAGGCGGCGGTTTTTATGAAAATATTCCAAGATCATTGCCTGAAAATTGCAATGTGAAGATTAATAAACAAAGTTTTGAAATTTTGCCGATTTTTAAATTGATTCAAGAAAAAGGAAACATTTCAGAAAAAGATATGTTTAATACATTCAATATGGGAATTGGGATGACCATGATTGTTGCTCCAGAGCATATTGAAGAAGCAATGGAATTATTAAAGTCCTCTGGCGAGAATGTATTCAATTTAGGTGAAATCGTCGAAGGCGAACAATTAGTAGAAATTGAGTAATATATGCAAAAATTAGCAGTGTTGATTTCAGGTTCGGGAAGCAATTTACAAGCCATCATCGATGCGACTGATAATGGCATTCTTTCTGCAGGTAAAGTCGAAGTTGTCATTAGTAATAAAGCAGATGCGTTTGGTCTTGAGCGTGCGAAAAATTACAATATTCCAACTTCTGTTATCCGGAAAAAAGATTATTCAGAGCAAAATGCGTATGAACAAGCAATGATTGAAGCTATTGATGCGTATCATTGTGATTTGATCATTCTTGCTGGTTTTACGGCTATCTTAAGTTCTCATTTCATTAAGCACTTTGAAAATCGCATTTTGAATATTCATCCATCTTTGATTCCTGCTTTTTGCGGAGAAGGATTTTATGGTTTGAAAGTGCATCAAGCTGCCATCGACGCAGGAGTGAAAGTATCAGGGGCAACCGTTCATCTAGTCAATGAAATTTGTGATGGAGGCAAAATACTTGCTCAAGAAACCGTGCCTGTGTTCGAAGAAGATACGCCAGAGATGTTGCAATCCAGAATTTTAGAAAATGTGGAACATAAACTTTATCCCAAAGTTATTCAAGAAATTTGTCAGCAAAGAGAGAGGACCTCAAATGTCGATTGTTGAATATTTAAGAAATAAAACTTATCCAGGTCGCACAATCTGTGTGTACACAGATCAGAAAAAAGAAAAGATTCATTTTATCTATTTTATTATGGGAAGAAGTGCGAATAGCCAGAATCGTATTTTTGTGTATGAAGATGGGATTGTGAGAACGCAAGCTTTTGATAAGTCAAAAGTCGAAGATCCTAGTTTGATTATTTATCCAGTGTATCAGTCTTTTGATGGTATTCATATGTTAACCAATGGTGATCAAACACAAACAATTTATGAAGGTTTAGTAAATGGTATTGCTCCTGAAAAAGCATTACTTACACGAGACTTTGAACCAGATGCGCCAAATTTTACCCCGAGAATCAGTGCTGTTTTTGCTTGCGATTCTTATTCACTAAATATGATTAAATCTTGTGATGCAAAAGGAACTGCATCAGTTCATTTCAACTATCAATTTCCATTGCTTGAGGGACAAGGACATTGTATCCATACTTATGTGGATGATGGGAATCCTTTACCAAGTTTTGCTGGTGAGCCAGTTGCCTTCGTGTATGAAGATGAGTTAGCTGATAAAATCTGGCAATCAATTAATCCAGATTATAAAATCTCTTTGTTGCATTTAACAATCGATATCAACAATCAAAGATTAACTGATTATCAAATTTTTAATAAACATGAAGAATAGAGGCCAGAATGAACGAATTTGCTTTGAAATATGGAAATAATCCAAATCAAAATCCAGCCAAAGTTTACATGAAAAATGGACAAGATTTACCGATAGAAATTCTAAATGGACGTCCAGGTTATATCAATTTATTGGATGCATTAAATGCTTGGCAATTGGTGAAAGAATTAAAGGCAGCAACGAATATGCCGTGTGCGACTTCCTTTAAACATGTTTCACCAACATCAGCTGCAATCGGGAAACCTTTATCTGAGACGATGAAAAAAGTTTGTTTTGTGGAAGATATTGATGGTTTGAACGATTCAAAAATTGCCTGTGCTTATGTTCGTGCGAGAGGAACAGATAGAATGTGCTCATTTGGTGACTTTGTAGCACTTAGCGATACCTGTGATGTCACAACCGCCAAATGTATCAAACGTGAAGTGTCTGACGGTATTATCGCTCCTGATTTTGAACCTGAAGCATTAGAGATTCTCAAAGTAAAACGCAAAGGCAGTTTTACTGTGCTGAAGATTGATTCAAATTATGAACCTGCTGAAATTGAAGAAAAACAAGTTTTTGGCATTACCTTTTCTCAAAAAAGAAATAATATTTTGATAGATGAATCTGTTTTGGAAAATATAGTCACGAAAAATAAGAATCTTTCGACAGAAGCCAAACAAGATTTGTTAATCGGCTTAATTACACTCAAATACACACAATCCAATTCCGTTTGCTATTCCTTTGATGGTCAGGCAATCGGTGTTGGTGCTGGACAACAATCCAGAATTCATTGTACTAGACTTGCGGGGGATAAAGCAGATACATGGTTTTTACGACAACATCCACAAGTGATGAACTTGAAGTTTAAATCTTCTTTAGGGAGAGCAGATCGAGACAATGTCATTGATGGATATATCAATCAAAATGAAGAAGATGTCAGTGCAGAAGGCAATTGGCAAAAGTATTTTGAAGAGCAGCCTGAGCCATTGAGCGATGCAGCAAAAATAGAGTTTTTAGAAAAGGTGAATGGCGTTAGCTTAAGTTCAGACGCATTTTTCCCTTTCAAAGACAATATTCAAAGAGCGATGAAAAGCGGAGTACAATATATTGTACAGCCAGGAGGATCGATTCGAGACGACCTGGTCATTGAAGAATGTGACGCACATGAGTTAGTCATGATTTGTAACGGAATGCGTTTATTCCATCATTAAGGAGTTATGATGAAAGTACTAGTTATCGGTAGTGGTGGTAGAGAATACGCAATTTGCCAAAGGCTAATAGCGGATAATCCTGAGTTGGAACTTTATTGTTTGCCTGGAAATGATGCAATGGACTTTGCTATTTGTGTGAGTCATATAAAGGCAACTGAAATCGAAAAAATTTGTGTGTATGCTAAAGCAGAGAATATCGATTATTGTGTCGTGACACCTGATGATCCATTGGTACTTGGTTTGGTGGATGCTTTAAATGAAATTGGTATTCCTTGCTTTGGTTCAGTAAAAAAAGCAAGCATGCTAGAAGGTAGTAAAGAGTTTGCCAAAGATTTCATGAAACGCCATGGGGTTCCAACTGCTGCTTATGAAAGTTTTGATGATTACGATGCTGCACATGAATATTGTAAAAAACAAGCATTTCCGCTTGTCATTAAAGCAGATGGACTTGCTTTAGGAAAAGGCGTTGAAATTGTGGATTCTCTTGATAAAGCTGAATCGGTTTTAGAAGAATTCATGTTGAATCATAAATTCGGTACTAGTTCATCAAAGGTCGTCATTGAAGAATTTTTGGAAGGACCTGAGATTTCTATTTTGAGCTTTTGTGATAGCCAAACCATTATTCCGATGATGTCGAGCATGGATCACAAAAAAGCGTACGATAAAGATAAAGGACCGAATACTGGAGGAATGGGTGTTATAGCCCCCAATCCTTATTTCACGGATGATGTTGCACAAGAGTTTATCGAAAAAATTGCAAATCCAACGTTGCGTGGCTTACAAGAAGATCAACTTGATTTTCGAGGATGTTTATATTTTGGCTTGATGCTCACAAAAGATGGGCTCAAGGTTATTGAATATAATGCACGTTTCGGGGATCCTGAAACGCAGGTTGTTTTGCCATTTATTGAAAATAATCTTTTAGACTTACTGCTGGCGACAACACAGCAGCGATTAAATGAAATCACATTCACGATGAAAGATATCTTTGCTTGTTGTGTGGTTATGGCTTGTGAGGGATATCCTGAGAATCCAATCAAAGGAAATGTTATTGAATTTCATCCAGAGATTAAAGCACATATTATTTTTGCTGGTATCAAAAAAGAGAATCAGAATTTCGTTAGTGCCGGTGGTCGTGTGCTGAATGTTCTAGGATATGGCGACACATTGACGGAAGCAATCAAACAAGCTTATGAGCATGTCACCCAGATTAAATTTAAACATTGTCATTATCGAAAGGATATTGGGAAAAAAGCATTAGAAATAGGAGTTAAATATGATTAAACGAATTTATGTCGAAAGCAAACCAGGAATTGATGCGGCAAAAGAAAATTTACTACGTCAAATTCATGACTTTTTGAATATCAAAAGTGTGCAGTCATTAAGAATCATAAAACGTTATGATGTTGAAAATATTTCTGATGAGATTTTTCGAAAAGCAATTGTCAATGTCTTTTCTGAACCTCCAGTCGATGATTATTTCATGGACTTGGAGATTTCAGAAGATGAAAAAGCTTTCGCAGTGAGCTATTTACCCGGACAATTTGATCAACGTGCAGATAGTGCTGCCGTTTGTATTCAAATGCTTGCCCAAATTGAGAAACCTTTGGTGCAATATGCAACCGTTTATATTTTATCAGGCTCTGTAATTCAAGATGCAGAATTACAAAACATAAAAGATTATCTCATCAATCCAGTTGATTCACATGAAGTTGGATTGGAATTACCAGACACCTTGAAACTGAATATCGGAAAAGTCGATTTCGTACCAATTATTGAAGGGTTTATAGATTATGATGAAACAGAACTCAAACAATATTTATCAGATAATCAATGTGCGATGGATTTGGCTGATTTGAAAATGGTACAAAGCTACTTTGCTTCACAAAAGAGAAATCCGACAGAGACAGAATTAAAAGTGATTGACACTTATTGGTCGGATCATTGCCGTCACACAACTTTCAATACTGAATTAACAGATATCGTCATTGAAGATGAACAAGTACGTCAAACTTATGACACTTATTTAGACATCAAAGAAAAAGTTGCTAAAGATAAACCGATGACATTGATGAATATGGCAACCATTGGCTTGAAACACTTAAAAGCAGATGGAAAATTGACACAACTTGATGAAAGCGATGAAATCAATGCTTGTACGATAAAAGTCAAAGTTGATGTGGATGGACGAGAAGAAGATTGGTTATTTTTATTTAAAAATGAAACGCATAATCATCCGACTGAAATTGAACCATTTGGTGGTGCTGCAACCTGTATTGGTGGTGCAATTCGTGATCCACTTTCAGGTAGAAGTTATGTCTACGCTGCGATGCGTGTGACTGGTGCGGCAAATCCATTAGAGCCGATTGAGAAAACAATGAAAGGCAAATTGCCTCAAAGAAAAATTGTCACCACTGCGGCAGATGGCTATTCTTCATATGGTAATCAAATTGGACTTGCTACATCATTAGTTGATGAGTTCTATCATCCATCTTATGCTGCCAAACGACTTGAAATTGGTGCAGTTGTCGGGGCGGCGAAAGCAGAGAATGTGAAACGTGAAAAACCGCAACCTGGCGATTTGATTTTGTTAGTTGGTGGTAGAACAGGCCGTGATGGAATTGGTGGTGCAACCGGTTCATCCAAGTCACATGATTTACAATCAGTGAGTGAATGCGGTGCACAGGTTCAAAAAGGCAATGCCATTGAAGAAAGAAAATTACAACGTCTTTTCCGAAATCCTGAAGTTAGCATTCGCATCAAAAAATGCAATGATTTCGGTGCTGGTGGTGTTTGTGTTGCCGTTGGTGAGTTGGCTGATGGATTAAACATTCATTTAGACAATGTGAAGAAAAAATATGAGGGATTGGACGCAACGGAACTTGCGATTTCTGAATCTCAAGAACGAATGGCGATTGTCATTGATCCAAAAGATCGGGAATTTATCGAAAACGCATGCCATGCTGAAAATATTGAAACAACGCTTGTTGCCACAGTTACTGCTGAGCCTGTTTTGAAAATGTCCTTTATGGGTCAAGAAGTTGTTCATATCGAAAGATATTTTCTTGATACAAATGGTGCTGATAAACAAGCGAATGCTATCGTGAAACAGGGTAAACAACTTCCGGTTAGAAGTGCAGATAACTTAGAATCTGGTTTGAAAGCATTGGTTAGCGACTTAAATCATTGTAGTAAACAAGGATTGATCGAACAATTCGACTCGACAATTGGTGCATATTCTGTTTGTATGCCCTTAGGTGGTCAACATCAAAAAACTCCTATGCAGACAATGGTTAATAAAATGCCAGTTTTAGGACATGAAACAAAAACATGTTCTTTCATGAGTTATGGTTTTAATCCAGAACTCGCAGCAGTTAATCCATATCAAAGTGCATATCAGGCTGTTGTTGATAGTATTTGTAAAATTGTAGCTTCTGGTTGTGATGTGGATCAAATTCATTTAACGTTCCAAGAGTATTTCCCTTCGCTGAAAAATGACGCTGAAAAATGGGGATTGCCAATTGCAAGTTTACTGGGAGCCTTACAAGCACAGTTAGATTGCGAAGCTGCAGCGATAGGAGGCAAAGATTCAATGAGTGGAACATTTGAAGATTTAGAAGTCATTCCAACATTGGTCAGTTTTGCTGTCAGTTTAGGTAATGTCGACGATGTCATTTCTCCTGAGTTCAAAAAAGCTGGGAATAAGATTTATCTAATCCGTCAAGACAAAATTTCTAAAGATTATTTGCGTGAGGTATCCTCACTCATCAAAGAGAAAAAAATCATTAGTGCCTATAGTTTAACTGGTTCTTCGATTGCCGAAGCATTGTTCAAAATGAGCATCGGAAATCGAATCGGAGCCAAGCTGATTGAAAAATTGGAACTAAACGATTTGTTTCGCAATATTCCAAATGGTTTTTTAGTCGAATCTAACGAGGAATTAAATGCTGAATTAATTGGTCATACTACTGAAGAATTTATTCTTTCTTATCGATCAGAAACGATTTCACTAATCGGAATTCAGAACATTTATGATGCTGTTTTAGAACCAGTTTATTCACAAAAAACGAATCATCAAGTTGAACAAATTGGATTAGTACAAAACGAAGGCGAAAGAGCTCTTTACGCAGGTCCAAAGGTGGAAAAACCGAAAGTACTTATTCCAGTATTTCCAGGAACCAACTGCGAATATGAAACCGAACGAGCATGGCAAAAAGCTGGTGCTGATACAGAAGTTTTCTTAGTACGAAATTTAACAGTTTCTGATATCGAAGAAAGTATAGATCAATTTGCAGAAAAGTTAAAACAAACTCAAATTCTTTTCATCCCAGGTGGTTTTTCTGGAGCTGATGAACCAGATGGTAGTGCAAAATTTATTACTTCCTTTATGCGTAATCAAAAAGTAGCAACCGAAATTGATAATCTGTTAAATGAAAGACAAGGTTTGATTGGAGGGATTTGTAATGGTTTCCAAGCATTGATTAAACTTGGTTTATTGCCATATGGAAAAATCATCGAACCAAATGCAGATATGCCGACATTGACTTTGAATACCATCAAACGACATCAGTCACGCATTACACGTATCAAAGTGTGCAATACGAATAGTCCATGGCTTTCTAAGACTGAAAAAGACAAAATCTATTTTGTTCCGATTTCACATGGCGAGGGAAGAATTATTGGCGATGTAGAGATGCAAAACATAGCAACACAATATGTCGATATGGAAGGTAATCCATCTAATGCAATTGAAGATTGCCCGAACAATTCCCATTTAGCTATTGAAGGACTTATTTCCTCTAATGGACGTGTGTTTGGAAAGATGGGACATAGTGAAAGAATTTCGGACAACATATACAAAAATGTTGTTGGCGATTATGATATGAAAATCTTTGAGGCAGCTGTTGCTTATTTTGTTGAGAAGTGATTTCAAAAACAATGAAAATTTTGCTATAATATCAAGGGTTTTTTGATAGAAAAAACTATGAACAGAGAGGATTCTCGATGATGGACGACAAACAAATATATTCGAAATATCAAAATCCGTTAAATCAGCGTTATGCAAGTACCGCCATGCAAGAGATTTTTTCTGATCAGAAAAAGTTTTCAACTTGGCGTAGATTATGGCTCGCTTTAGCTGAGAGTGAACAAGAACTTGGATTAGATATTTCTGATGAACAGCTAAATGAAATGCGCGAACATTTAGATGATATTGACTTTGCCAGAGCAAATGAAATTGAAAAAGAACTTCGCCATGATGTGATGGCTCATATTCATGCATTTGGAGAAATTTGTCCAAAGGCCATGCCAATCATTCATTTAGGTGCGACAAGTTGTTATGTCGGTGACAATACTGATGTTTTAGTTCAACGAGAAGCATTACAAAGAATTAGAGCATTACTTTTACAAACCATGCGAGCTGTTGCTACTTTTGCTCAGACCCACAAAGATGAGAGAACATTAGCGTATACGCATTATCAAGCAGCTCAGCCTACCACAATTGGTAAGCGTGCTTGTTTGTGGTTACAAGATTTACATATGGATCTTGAATATTTAGATTTCGTTCTTTCGCAAATGAAATTACTAGGTTGTAAGGGGACAACTGGTACCGCGGCATCATTTCTTGAATTATTCGATGGCGACCATGAAAAAGTCAAACAACTAGAAATGAAAATCGCTGAAAAAATGGGATTGCCTGAAGTGTATCCTGTCACAGGACAAACATATACACGAAAAGCAGATTATTTTGTTTTAGCTGTTTTATCCGGGATCGCCCAAAGTGCCCATAAATTTTCAAATGATATTCGTTTATTGTCGAATTTAAAAGTAGTTGATGAACCATTTGAAACAAAACAAGTTGGCTCTTCAGCCATGGCGTATAAGAGAAATCCAATGCGTTCTGAACGAATAGCTTCACTTTGTCGCTTAGTGATGACTTTGGAATTAAACCCTGCTATGACAGCAAGTGCACAGTGGTTTGAAAGAACTCTTGATGATTCAGCAAATCGGCGCATTTCCATTCCACAAGCATTCTTAGCAATTGATGGTGTTTTGACTTTATATATGAATATTATTTCTGGCATGCGTGTTTATCCTGAAGTAGCAAAAAAACATTTAATGGAAGAATTACCATTCATGGCGACCGAAAATATCCTGATGTACTGTGTAAAACAGGGCAAAGATCGCCAAGAAATACATGAAGCAATTCGGGAACATTCTGTCGCAGCTGCTTATCGTATCAAAGCAGAAGGTGGAAATAATAATTTATTAGATTTAATCTTGAAAGATGAACGTTTTGGTTTATCTAAAGAAGAATTAGATAAAATTTTGCATGAAGGTGATTTTACCGGTCGTGCAGCTGAACAAACAGAAGAATACTTAAAGATTATTGAAGATGTATTTAAAGGAAATGAGAAAGACTTAAATCAAGATTTAGGACTTTCGGTCCGTGTATAAAAAATAG
>CAYFSZ010000025.1:0-9822 GCA_964346085.1 uncultured Mageeibacillus sp.
GTACGTGCATTCGGAGTATCTTTTGTTTCGCACGTTAATTCTTGCTCATCAGAAGTTTCGCCTTCAATCAAGCATTTGGCAACTTCTAAATTACTCGCATAACCTGAACTTTCTTCAATCACGAGAATATCTTCACCGATTTCAGAAATGGCTTGGAATTCTTCGGATAATAGACCTCCCATGACACCTGTATCGGCACGAACGATAACATAGTTCATATGCAAACGATCGAAAATGTTTTTATAAGCTTGGAACATTTTTCCGTAAGATTCATCTAATCCTTCCAAATCACGATCAAAAGTATAAGCATCTTTCATCACGAATTCGCGAACACGAATCAAACCGAAACGCGGTCTCGGTTCATCTCTGAATTTGGTTTGAAATTGATAAAGGCTGATCGGTAAATCCTTATAGGAGTGAATATGCATTTGACCGGCTGCGGCAAATAATTCCTCATGGGTCGGACCTAATACGAATGGTTTATTAAATCTGTCTTTTAAGGAAAACATGCTTTTGCCGAAATTATCACGGCGTCCGGATTCAATATAGACTTCTTCGGGAATCAGTGCCGGCATACTCAATTCCATGGAATGAATTTTGTTCATTTCCTCGCGGACAATGTTTTCTATTTTATTCATTACTTTTAAGCCGAGCGGCAACATCATATAGATACCGGATGATGTTTTTTTGATCATTCCAGAGCGAACTAATAAATTCCCGCTGGATGAATCCTCATCTTTAACATCATCACGTAATGTGAAAAAATAATCTCTACTTAATCTCATGATTTTTCTCCATAGTTCATTAAAATTATAAATTATTGTATCATGTTTGAGATAGTCATTCCATGATGAAAGTCAAGTATACATGTAGATTGGAAATTCATATGCAAAGCTTAAATACGACAACGAAATTACCTCGAAGAAGTGGTCTTTTAATGCCGATTTTTTCACTTCCTTCAAAATATGGAATTGGAAACTTCGGGTTGGAGGCATTCCGCTTTATCGATTTTTTGAAAGAAGCAGGGCAATCCTATTGGCAAATTCTACCTCTTGGTACGACCGGATACGGAAATTCTCCTTATCAGAATTTTTCGTCATTTGCGGGGAACCCTTATTTCATTGATTTTGATCAATTAATAGAGTTTGAATTGCTTTATCAAAATGAAGTGGATGAAGTACCTTGGGATAGTGAAAATGAAGGAATTCAGTATGGTGTTTTGTATGAATATAAAAGAGCTTTGCTAAAGAGTGCTTATCGACGTTTTTTAGAAAATTCTAATCAGGAATTATTAGAAAAACAGAAAGAATTTATTGAGAAAAATCGCCATTGGTTATTTGCATTTGCTTGTTTTATGACGCTGAAAGAAAAATTAAATGGCACTAATTGGCAAGAGTGGCCAGATCAATATAAGTTTTATGATGAATATCAGTTGACCCAATTTGCCCAAGAGAATCGAATTGACATCGAATATTATTACTTTGAGCAATTCTTGTTTTTTGATCAGTGGAATAAAGTAAAACAGTATGCCAATGAAAAAGGAATAAAAATTATCGGTGATTTACCGATTTATGTCGCCATGGACAGTGTGGATGTTTGGTCAAATCCAGATTTATTCTGTTTGGATGAGAACTTGCTTCCAACAGAAGTTGCTGGATGTCCGCCTGATTATTTTGCTGAAGATGGTCAGCTTTGGGGCAATCCGCTCTATAATTGGGAAAAAATGGAAGAGATTAATTTTTCTTGGTGGATTGAGAGACTAGGTTTCAATTTTACCATTTATGATATTGTCAGGATTGATCATTTCAGAGGGTTTGAGGCATATTGGTCCGTTCCTTATGGAGATGAAACGGCGAAGAATGGACAATGGAACAAGGGACCAGATCATCGATTCTTTGATGCGGTTTATTCTGTTTTGGGTGATGTTCCGATTATTGCAGAAGACTTAGGCTTTCTAACTGATGAAGTTTATCAATTGAGAGATGATTTTGAATTACCAGGGATGGCAGTTCTACAATTTGCTTTTGAAGAAACCATGACAAGTGACTATTTGCCACATAATCTTAATCGAAATTCCATTATGTACACCGGAACACATGATAATTCTACTTTGATGGGCTGGTTACAAAATGAAGACGAGGAAATCATTGCTTTAGGAAAAGAATATTTTGGCTGTCCAGATTTTTCCTTAGAAGATACGACACAAATGTTCATGCACCAGGCGATGACGAGTGTAAGTGACACTTGTATTCTGACAGTGCAAGATTTGTTATTGCTGGGGGATGAGGCGAGAATTAATGAGCCAGGAACGTCCGAAAAAAATTGGGAATGGAGAATAAAACCAGATCAATTGACGACAATAATCGCTGAAAAACTATATCGCTTGACCAAAATTTCAGGCAGACTTTCGCAAGAACAATGAATTCGACGGAAAGCTAGAAAAAAGTTGAAAAATAGCAATGGTTAGCTTAAAGTAACTATGTAACTAAAGGCACATTATCAATAGATTATTTTAGATAAAATAAGTGGATGAAAAAATAAAGTTTAAATACAAGGAGAACTCGGATGTCAAATCTATTAGAAGTTAAAAACTTTAAAGTAACAATCGATAATAATGAAATTTTGAAAGGTATTGATTTAGAAATAAAACCTGGAGAAGTTCATGTTTTAATGGGACCAAATGGCGCTGGTAAATCAACATTAGCTAGAACCATTATGGCAGATCCTCAATTTGAAGATCATGAAGGTGAGATTTATTTTAATGGCGAAGAAATTACTGAAATGTCAGCTGATGAACGTGCAAAACTTGGTATTTTCTTAAGTTTCCAAAATCCATTAGAAGTAGCAGGAATCTCTGTTGAAGATTTCCTTCGAACAACAAGAATGGAATTAAAAGATGAAGAAATTTCTGTTTTGGATTTCAAAAAACAATTAAAGAATCACATGAACGATTTACAGCTTGATGAAGCTTATGCAGAACGTTATTTGAATCTCGGTTTTTCTGGTGGGGAAAAGAAAAAAGGCGAAATTCTGCAAATGACAGTGTTAGATCCTACATTAATTATGCTTGATGAGCCTGATTCAGGTTTGGACGTTGATGCTGTTCGTACAGTTTCTGAGCAAGTAGCAAAATTTTTAGAAGATAAAACAAAAAGCTGCTTAATCATTACACATCACAGCGTTATTTTGGAAAAAGTAAAACCTGATTATGCACATGTTTTAATGAACGGAAAAATTGTAAAACAAGGCGGTCCTGAACTAATCGATAAGGTTAATGAACAAGGCTATAACTGGATTCGTGAAGAATTAGGTATGGAAAAAGTTCAAGATGAAGTTCTCAACTAAAAGGGGTAACTGATTGATGACAGATATTAAAAATCAAGAAAATAGAGAAGAGATTTTAAAGCAAAGGGCGGAACAACGTGAAGCACAAAAAGAACGTCGCCGCCAAGAACGTGCTGAAAAATTAAAAGATAGAACACAACTCGAAGAATTTGACCGTGGTGTTTATGATGTCAAAAATCCTAACAAGTATGAAATTATGCTTGAAAAAGGATTGACTGAAAAAACAGTTCGCGAAATTTCAGAAGTGAAAGGCGAACCAGAATGGATGCTCGAAAAAAGATTGGCAGCTTTGGAGATTTATAATCAATCTTCCAATCCAAATTGGGGTCCAGATTTATCCGCTTTGAATATGGATGAAATCGCGATGTATATTCGTCCAAAAGCACAAATGGAAAATGACTGGAAAGAAGTTCCAGATGAAATCCGTAATACATTCGATTTGCTGGGTATCCCAGAAGCTGAATTAGAATATTTATCTGGTGTTGGTGCACAATACGATTCAGAAGTTGTTTATCACAATATGAAAGATTATTTTGCTTTACAAGGTGTTGTGTATACTGACTTTGAATCAGGTGTTGCTGAATATCCTGAAATCATCCAAGAATATTTCGGAACTTGTATTAAACCAGGTTTACATCGTTATGCAGCATTGCATTATGCAGTATGGTCTGGTGGTTCATTCGTTTATGTGCCAGAAGGTGTTCATGTCGATATTCCATTACAAAGTTATTTCCGCTTAAATGCGCCAGGAGCTGGTCAGTTTGAGCATACGTTGATTATTGTTGAAAAAGGTGCGAGCTTACACTTTATTGAAGGTTGTTCAGCTCCTCGTTACAATACCATCAATTTACATGCCGGTGCTGTTGAACTATTTGTTAAAGAAGGTGCGAAACTTCGCTATTCAACCATTGAAAACTGGTCACGTAATATGTACAACTTAAATACAAAACGTGCCATTGTTGAAAAAGATGGTGTCATTGAATGGGTTTCTGGTTCATTTGGATCAAAAATCTCAATGCTTTATCCAACAAGCTTATTAGTTGGTGAAAATGCGAGAAGTGAATTTACTGGCATTAGCTTTGCTGGTAAAGGTCAAGAATTAGACACTGGTGCGCAAGTCGTACACGGTGCTCCAAATACATATTCTACGATTGAAACAAAATCAATTTCAAAAGGTGGCGGTAAAGCGATTTGGAGAAGTTTGGTTGAAGTCGCTCCGAATGCTTATGGCTGTAAATCAAATACCGATTGCCAATCCTTAATGCTCGATTCTGAAAGCCGAGGCGACACGATTCCAACCATTCGTTTACATAACGACGAAGTGGACTTCGGACATGAAGCAAAAATCGGACGAATTGATGATCAAGCAATTTTCTACTTAATGAGTCGTGGTTTATCTGAAGAAGAAGCGAAAGCAATGATTGTTCGCGGATTTGCTGAACCTGTTGCGAAAGAGCTTCCACTTGAATATGCCGTTGAAATGAATGATTTAATCAATCTTGAATTGAAAGGAGCAATCGGTTAATGAGTACACAATTAAAAGGAAATTACTTACCGTCTCCAACATTCAGATGGTTAAAAGTAAATGATACAGATGTTGATATTCAAAGCACAGAAAAAGTACCTTACACTGCAGTAGAAGGTGTGGGAGAAATTGATGAGCAATTACGTGAAACGTTTATCGGTTTAGATCATGGTATTTCAGATGAGGTACTTGCTTTAAACAAAGAACACTGTAATTTAGCAAATCGCTACGTGATTGAAAACGGCGATGAGATTTATGTAAAATTGCCATTATCAAAAGAAAATCCAGTTTTGGTTGATCAAAACCAAATCGTGGTACCAGCATTACATTCTGGAACGGTTGTTTTCTACAATTATGCAGAAGATGATTCGAGAACAGAACGTAATGGAACGATTATTGTCGACGTCGAAAACGATGCTGAATTAAACTTGGTGGTTGTGCAACACTTAAATTCTGCTTCAACAAGCAATGTAGCTGTAATGGCTCGTGTTGGTGATGGTGGAAAATTAAATATGGCAACAGTTGAACTGGGTGCAGGCAATGTTGTTTTCCATTATATGAATGACCTTGAAGGTTTTGCTTCTGAAGCACATGTCAAAACTGCTTACTTAGGTTCAGGACAAGATAAATTAGACTTGTTCTATCATACACATCACATTGGTGAAGAATGTGTTTCTGACTTACAAGTGAATGGTGCTTTGATGGACAAAGCGGTCAAAAAATTCCGTGGCACCATTGATTTTGTCAAAGGATGTAGCGGTTCAGATGGAAATGAAGAAGAATTCTGTGTTCTATTGGACAATACAGTTCATTCAATTGCTGTGCCTTTATTGCTTGCTGGTGAAGATGATATTGTCGGAAACCATGCAGCAAGTGCAGGCAAAATTGATGAAAATCAATTATTCTATTTAATGAGCCGTGGTCTTGATCGTAAAGAAGCAGAAGGCTTGATTGTTGAATCAAAAATGACATCTGCTTTTGATCAAATTACAGATGACGACTTAAGAAATGAATTAAAACATGAAATTCATGAAAGGATTCTAAGAAGATGACATCCATTGAGGAGCGTTTAGAAAATCCAGGTTTTGATGTTAAGAAAATCAGAGATGACTTTTCGTATTTGAAATTACCTGGAGATCCAATTATTTATTTGGATAATGCTGCGACAACACAAAGGCCTGAACAGGTAATTGAGAGTATCGCAAATTTCTATCGTTCTGCTAATGGAAATCCTTTACGTGGAGCTCATCGCTTAGGAAATGCAGCAACAGATGCGATGCTACAAAGCCGCGATATTGTTGCTAAATTTATCAATAGCAAAAGTACTGAAATTATATTTACAAGAAATGCCAGCGAATCTTTGAATTTGCTGGCGTATTCCTATGGTTTAAATAACTTGCAAGCCGGGGATCAAATATTGATCACGAGAATGGAACATCATTCGAATTGTGTCAATTGGCAATTTGTTACGCAAAAGACTGGCGCAGAATTAATCTATATTGATTTGAATCCAGATTATACTTTGAACATGGATGATTATCAGGCAAAGTTATCTGAGCGAACAAAAATTGTTTCGTTTACTGCAGCCTCGAATGTGCTTGGAACAGTGACGGATGCGAAAAAAATCATTGCAATGGCAAAAGAAAAAAATGCCATTACAATCGTTGATGCGGCACAGTTAATCCCGCATCATGTTGTTGACGTAAAAGATTTAGATTGTGATTTTCTCGTTTTTTCTGGCCATAAAATGCTGGGTCCTTTGGGGATTGGCGTTTTGTATGGTAAGGAAAAATTACTCAAAGAAATGAAACCGTTTTTATATGGCGGAGAAATGATTGAGTATGTTGAAGATTATGAATCCACATTTACGGAATTACCTTATAAGTTCGAAGCAGGAACGCCTGATGTTGGCGGAATGGTTGGCTTAGCTGCTGCCATTCAGTATATGGATGCAATTGGTATTGAAAAAATTGCGGATTATGAAAATGCTTTGACAGAATATTGTTTAGCGCAGATGAAACAATTTGATTTTGTTGAAATCTATCATGCAGAACAAAAGGGAAGTGGACCTGCGATTGCTTTCAATGTCAAAGATGCGCATCCTCATGATGTTTCTTCAATTCTCGATTATTTCGGAGTAGGCGTAAGAGCAGGACATCACTGTACGCAGCCTTTGCATCGGTGGTTAGGACAGAATTCAACCAATCGAGTGAGCTTTGCTTTTTATAACACAAAAGAAGAAATTGATATTTTTATTGAGGCTTTGCAGCAAGTTAGAAAAATCATGCATTTAGATGAATAGAGGATTGTTATGGATTTAAGACAAATTTATTCACAAATTATTATGGAACAATCGACTTCCAAACGACATAAACATGAACTCGAAGACGCTACCGCATCGGAAAGAGGTTATAATCCAAGTTGTGGAGATGATATTCATATTTCCGTTAAATTCAATGGCGATATTATCGAAGATATTGCTTTTGAAGGAGCAGGCTGTGCAATTTCGCAAGCATCAACTTCTCTGTTATGTGGTTTAGTCAAAGGAAAAACAATCTCAGAAGCAAGACATTTGACAGAAACTTTCTTAGGGATGATCAAAGGAACGATTACTGATGATGAAGCTTTACAAGAAGACTTAGGCGATGCAGTCGCTTTGAAAAATATTTCGACCATGCCACAAAGGGTTAAATGCGCGGTTCTAGCTTGGCGTACCCTTGATTTAATTATCGCCAAAGAAACCGGAACCGAAATGATGGAATCATAGTAGGGGATTTTGCCTAAATTGTGATTGTTCATGTATCATTCAATTATGTTATAATGAATCAATTCAAAGGGAGTGAGACTTTTTATGGCATCAAAAATATTAATCGTCGATGATGAACAGAATATTGTAGATATCTTACGTGAAAATTTACAACGTGAAGGTTATTCCACGATTGAAGCATACGATGGCGAACAAGCAATTCGTCTGGCTTTAAGTGAAAAACCAGATTTGATTTTGCTCGACTGTATGTTGCCAAAAGCAGATGGATTTGATGTTTGCCGTACCCTAAGAAAAGACACATTAGTTCCAATTATTATGTTGACAGCTCGTTCCGAAGAGATTGATAAAGTCCTTGGTCTCGAACTAGGTGCTGATGACTATATCGTCAAACCATTCAGCATGCGTGAAGTGATGGCGAGAGTGAAAGCATTATTACGTCGTACCCATGTTTCAACAGATTCTGCACAAGATGATTCGCAAATCTTACAATTTGGTGATTTGAAAATTGATCAAAAAGCGTATGAAATTACATTGCGCGATGAACCTTTGAATCTCACATTAAGGGAATATGAATTGGTTTTATTTTTAGCTCAAAATGCTGGGCAAGTTTTTTCTCGAGAAATTTTATTAGAAAAAGTTTGGGGATACGAATATTTTGGTGATGTGAGAACAGTTGACGTCACGATTCGTCGTACAAGAGAGAAACTTGAACCAAATCAAGAAAATTATAAATATATCTTAACAAAACGTGGAGTTGGCTATTATTTCAACAAGGAAGCGGATAGATAGAAGTTAGGACAACTAGCGCTGTGAATATTTTTCTATCAATTCTGATTACGTTTGTTATCACTTTATTAGGCTGTGCTATTTTCGCACGGTCTTATTTTTTGAAAAGAAATAACAAAGAAGAAGAAGAATTACGCAAGGTGCTGAAACGAGTAGCCAATAAGCAAAATGAGTCTCAGTTAATCTTAGCCTCATTAAATATGGGAGTTGTTGCATATAGTAGTGATAATATTCTTCTCTTGAGCAATGAGGCGGCGTCCATTATGCTGCAAGAAATTCCCCATAACTTTGAGGCTTTTTTAGATTTATACGATGAGGAACAGACTTTAAGAACGAATCTATTATTAGGGAAAAAACTTGCAGAGAAAGATTTTATTTTCAATCAAGCGAATTATCGATTGACGATTGAAGAGCGCGCTTTGGAAAAGAATAAGAAAGCTGCTCATATAATCGTGATCCAAGACATCACACAACAAGTTCGCGAAGAACAACAAAGAAAAGAATTTGTTGCGAATGTTTCTCATGAGCTAAAAACTCCACTGACCACGATAAAAACATATAGTGAATCTTTACTTGACTGGGGAATTGATGAGAAATCTAAAGATTCCATCAAGAAAGATATTGAACGTTTGTATAATGGTTCTAATCGCATGGAAAGCTTAATCAACGATTTATTACTTTTATCAAGAATAGATGGAAAAGCAATCTATACGAGATTTGAAAAACGTGATTTAGTACCAGTTGTCAGGAATTGTATCGAAAGAACTTATGCACAAGCTGATCAAAAAGAAATTGAGATTTCCTCCTATGCGATTACCGAAAAAGCGATGGCTTATGTAGATGTTTCATCTTTTGAACGTGTTATCATGAACTTGGTGAGCAATGCTATCAAATATACGCAACATGGTGGAGAGATCAAAGTTTATATAGGTAGCCTAATTGATGATGTTTATATCAAGGTAGTCGATAATGGTATGGGAATTCCAGAAGAAGCACAGAAACATATTTTTAAACGTTTTTATCGAGTTGATGTGACAGGTTCTAGAGAACATGGAGGAACGGGTTTAGGGCTATCGATTGTTAAAGAATTAGTGGATTTACATTTAGGTCAATTGGATCTCAAAAGTGAGCTAGGCGCGGGGAGTGAATTTACAGTTTTGTTACCAAGCGTAAAGAAAGTATTGCGTAGTGCACTTTATCAATTGACAGAAAATGGAACATGTACCAATATGGTAACCCAAGTAGCAGAAGATGAAGTGCTAAAACTTGCTAAAGGGCTGAATATTATGGCACAATGGAAAAGTTTGCAACCTACTGAAATCGATATGATTTTAAAAGTGATAGAAAATGAATATTAATAGGTGATTAAATTGTCTGATCGATATATTATAAAAGGCGG
>CAYFSZ010000025.1:9922-12534 GCA_964346085.1 uncultured Mageeibacillus sp.
AAAATGAATATTAATAGGTGATTAAATTGTCTGATCGATATATTATAAAAGGCGGAACGCCATTAAAAGGAAATATTCAAATTAGTGGATCAAAAAACGCAGCATTAGGAATTATTGCGGCGGCAATGGTGTTGGACAATCCATGCACAATTGAAAATTTACCCAAGATTCAGGATATTCAAGTGTTATTGGATATCTGTGAAGAATTAGGCGCAATTATTGAGTGGAAAAACCAGAATACAATTTATTTTGATCCGACGCCTGTCGAAACTTATGAAGCTGTATCAGATAAAGTTTCAAAAATCAGAGGATCATATTATCTGCTTGGTGCTTTTTTGGCAAAGTTTAATAAGGTTAGTTTACTCTTGCCAGGAGGATGTGACTTTGGTTCTAGACCGATTGATTTACACATCAAAGGCTTTCAAGCATTAGGTTGTGGTGATTTGGAAGAAAAATCTGGAGGAATTATAGCTCTAGAAACGAATCATCTTAGAGGTGCGGGCGTATTTCTTGATACAGTTAGTGTTGGTGCTACTATTAATATTATGCTTGCTGCGGTTAAGGCAGAAGGCGTTACGGTGATTAATAATGCTGCAAAAGAACCACATATTGTTGATGTAGCGAATTTCTTAAATACGATGGGTGCAGATATTCGTGGTGCTGGTACAGATGTTATCAAAATAACAGGTAAACCATATTTGGAAGCGAATAGAACATATACAATCATTCCGGATCAAATTGAAGCGGGAACATTCATGATTATGGCAGCTATGACGCATGGAGATATTACTTGTACGAATTTGATTCCAAAACATATGGAACCTCTGACTGCAAAATTAATTGAAATGGGAGCTTTGGTTGAAGAGGGAGATGATTATATTCGTGTATCTTTATTACCAGAGGATACATTGAAGGCTGTTAGCTTCAAAACAATGCCATATCCAGGTTTCCCGACAGACCTGCAACCACAAGCAACTGCATTATTGACAGTTGCTGAAGGTACCGGAAGAATGATTGAAAGTGTTTGGGAAAATCGTTTTCAATATATTGAAGAACTACAATTAATGGGTGCCAATATTGTGACCTCTGGTAAATTAGCAGTTGTTCAAGGTAGTACAATTCATGGAGCTACTGTATTTGCTCGTGACTTAAGAGCCGGAGCAGCATTAGTCACTGCAGGTCTTGCAGCACAAGGCGAAACAACTGTCACGAATGTTTATGCGATTGAACGTGGATACGAAAACTTTATCGATAAGCTGATTTCTGTCAATGCCAACATTGTTGCGGAATAATATTTTTCGAATTCATACATAAAATAGGGTGTCAAAATGATAGGTGGAGTTTCATTAAGATCGGGTAGTAGCGGTAATGCGACGCTGATTCGAAACAAAGAAACACGCATAGTCGTTGACTGTGGAGTGAATGGCAAAACCTTTGCAAATGCTTTGGCTGAAGTTGGCGAAAGCACTGCAGATATTGATGCGATTTTAATCACGCATGAACATTGTGATCATATTTCTGGACTTGGTGTTGCGATGAGAAAATTCCATATTCCGGTATATATTTCCGAAAAGATTTTTTCGAGAATTGATAATAAACTTGGGAAGTATGATGAATCATTAATACACATCATCAATCCCCATGAATCGTTTGCTGTGAATGAACAATTGATTATTCCTTTTTTGGTTCCTCATGATGCTCCCGAAACATTTGGGTTTCGCTTTGTGACGGAACGAGGAGATATGACTGTAATGACCGATGTCGGAGCAGTTGATCTCGTTTTATTAGAAAAACTTTTTGGTTCAAGATTGATTTTTTTGGAATCAAATTATGATATAGAAATGCTAAGAAATGGCCCTTATCCGATGCATCTAAAGAAAAGAATTAGTAATGGATTTGGACATCTATCCAATGGACAATGTGGAGATGTACTTTGCCACTTGCTCCAAAATGGGACTGAGCAAATTACATTATCGCATCTAAGCAAAGAAAATAATCATCCTGCAATTGCTGAATTAGCATCAGTACAAGCATTACAAGATATTCATGCAGTAAAAGATCGAGACTATTTAATTCAAGTAGCCCAAAGATACCAGGTATCAAGATGGATGCAAATTTAATAGAAAAAGGTTCTGATTGATGGATAAAGAGCAAAATACATATATTATTGCAGGCCTTGGTAATCCAGGCAAAAAATATGATCGCACTTGGCATAATTGCGGTTTTATGGTGCTCGAAATTTTGAGCCAACGCCATCAATTCCAAATGAAAAAAATTAAATTTAAAGGACTCGTTTCCGAGCAACATTTGTTTGGGAAGAAGATTATTTTTTTGATGCCTCATACTTTTATGAATTTGAGTGGAGAAAGCATTAAAGAAGCGATGGAGTTTTATCAGGTTCCGATAGAAAATGTTATGGTTATTTATGATGATATTGATATTGAAATTGGTAAAATTAGAATACGACCATGGGGAAGTGCTGGAACACATAATGGAATGAAGTCGATTGTGAAGGAATTGAAAAGCGATCGTTTCCCAAGAATTCGAGTCGGTATTGGTCCGCTTCCTGAACAATTAGAAATCATGAATTATGTTTTACAAAAAGTACCAAC
>CAYFSZ010000025.1:12634-17704 GCA_964346085.1 uncultured Mageeibacillus sp.
AGTGTTTTATTTGTTGTACCGGACGAATTAAGAGCAAGAGATTATCACAAGATTTGGACGAGTTTATCAGATATTCCTGCTTATATTTTGACTCCTCGACAATATATTTTTACGGATGTGCTTGCTTCTAGCCGTGATTTGGAGTTACAAAGATTAGCCATTTTGCAAAAATTATTATCAGGTGAACCTTGTCTTGTTCTTGCCTCCGCAACGACCCTGCAAGATTGGTATCCTACGAAAGAATATTTTGAGAAGAGTACATTGACCTTGCGATATGGTAAAGAGTACGATTTCGAAAAGCTTATTCAATCCTTACAAGATGCAGGTTATGAACGCATTTCACAAATAGAAGGAGCTGGACAATTTGCTGTGCGTGGTGATTTGGTGGATATTGGCATTCCAGTCCCTGAGTCGGTATCGGAGAGCCGCGGCATTCGACTTTCCTTTTTTGGAGATGAATTGGAAGATATTAGGGAATTCGATTTTGCGACACAACGATCAATAGAGACATTAGAAAAAATTCAGATTCCGCCCGCAAAAGAATGGATGATTCCTCAAGACAAAGTAAATGAATTTGCGGAGAATATTCGAAAAGCTGCTTTTGAGCAATCAAAAAAAGTTTTGCAATCTGGTGGTGATTTAGAACTCGCAGAAAGTTTTGAACGATTAGGAAAAAGAGATGCTAGCCGTTTAGAGCAAGGGCTACATTTTACTGCTTTGGATCGCTGGTTCTTTTTGTTGGAACAAGAGAAAACAAAGTTATTACAAATGGCCCATCAACAGAATATTTTGCTTGCCTTTGATGATATTTTGCAAATTCAACATCGATTAGATGCATCAACGGCTGATTTTTATCAGCAAATGCAAAGTTATTTGGAAAGAGGGCAAGTTGTTGCAGATACTGAAAAAATTAGATTGAATCAAGTTGAAATCTGGGAGGGAATACAACAAATTCCAACAATTAGCTTTTCTCAATTGGATACTTTGGGAAATGGAATTTCTGGTTCGCAAAAGATAACATTCAGAGTACGAGATATGGATTCGTATCATGGGCGCGAGCAGATGTTTTTGCAAGATTGGCAAACATGGTCAGATACGCTTTCAACGATTATTGTTTTTTCAGGTTCTTCATCACGGTATGAAAAATTAGCGCAATTACAAAAAGAAAATCATTTATCTGGAACAATCAGTGAGGAAGCCCTAAACCGAGGATTCCACTGGAAAGATCTTGGCTTGATTGTTGTTGGTTCACAGGATTTATTTGGCGTTGAAAAACAAAAAAGAAGAAGGAAAAAGCAAGGTCTCACAATCGATTTTCTTTCTGATTTAAAGCCAGGTGACTATGTAGTTCATGAAGACCACGGAATCGGTATTTATAATGGCCTGAAAACACTTGAAAGTGGAGGGAAAACTGGCGATTATCTGCATATTTCATATGCTGGCACGGATCAACTATACATCTCCGTTGATCAATTAGAGCAGATTCAAAAATATGTTTCGGCAGGTGGGAGAAAACCGACCCTTTCAAAACTAGATGGCAAGAGTTGGAATAATCTTAAAAATAGAGCTAGAGAATCCATCAAGAAATTAGCAACAAATTTGATCGAGTTGTATGCGCAGAGAATGAAACAAAAAGGTTTTGCTTTCAGTGCAGATACAGTTTGGCAAGAACAATTCGAAGAGACTTTTCCTTATACGGAAACAGAAGACCAATTAATCGCCATTGATGAGGTGAAGTCTGATATGGAGTCTGAGAAAGTAATGGATCGATTACTTTGCGGAGATGTTGGTTTTGGCAAAACAGAAATTGCTTTCCGAGCGATGTTCAAGTCCGCAATGGATGGCAAACAATCTGCCATGCTCGTCCCAACGACGGTTCTTGCGCAGCAGCATTATGAGAACTTACGCGAAAGAATGAAAGATTTTCCAGTTCGCGTTGCACTTCTCAGCCGTTTTGTTTCTCCAGATGAAAGAAAAAGAATTGTCAAAAAAATCAAAACAGGTGAAATAGATATAGTCATTGGAACACATCGAATTCTTTCAAAAGATATTGAATTCAAGAATTTGGGATTATTGATTATTGATGAAGAACAACGTTTTGGGGTGGATCATAAAGAAGGCTTAAAAGAAAAGTATCCATTGGTGGATGTACTTTCAATGACGGCCACCCCAATACCTAGAACTTTGCATATGTCAGTTTCAGGCATAAGAGATATTTCTGTTTTGGAAGAGGCACCTTCTGATCGTCATCCAGTACAAACATATGTTATGGAATATGATGAAGGGATAGTCGAAGAAGCGATTCTCAAGGAAATTATGCGTCGCGGACAAGTTTTTTATCTTTTTAATAATACGCATAAAATTGCAGAAAAAGCAGAAAACTTGAGAAAGCTCATGCCCGGACTAAGAGTTGAATTCGCCCATGGACAAATGCCGGAGAGACAACTGGAAAATGTGATTGAAGAATTTTTGAGAGAAGAATTTGATGTGTTAGTCTGTACGACAATTATTGAATCAGGTGTTGATATGCCTAATGTGAATACGATTATCGTTGAAAATGCTGATCGCCTTGGACTTGCGCAATTGTATCAAATCAGAGGACGAGTAGGGAGATCGGCAAAACAAGCCTATGCTTATATCACGTATAATCCAGACAAAGTTCTCAAGGAAGAAGCAACTAAACGGCTTGCCGCAATTAGAGATTACACCGAATTAGGGTCAGGATTTAAAATTGCACTCAGAGATTTAGAAGTTCGAGGAGCTGGTAATTTGCTTGGTGCAGAACAACATGGCCACATGGAGGCTATCGGTTACGAATTATATTGTCGAATGTTAGAAGAAAATGTAAAAGATTTACAAGGTCAATTAACAGAGAATACTACTATCGAGACACAAATCGAATTAGATGTAGATGCACGTATATCAGAATCTTATATTCAAGCTGAAGGACTACGTCTTGACTTTTACCGACGTATTTCACAAATTAAAACGATTGAGGAATATCGTGATGTGATTGATGAAATGATTGATCGTTTCGGAGAACCCCCTAAAACAATTCTAAATCTTTGTCAAATTTCTTTGATTAGAGAGATGGCTGGCAAACTTGGTATTGAAAGAATTTATAAAAATAAGGAAGAAATCATATTGTCGTTTGGACATCAAATGCCGAATATGGAGCTGCTATCAGAAATACTAAATAAACCAGAATCAAAGAATAGACTTCTGTTCTCAGCTGGTGTAAAGCCATATATTTTAGTGCGTGATAACAAATTTTCCAAAGGGAATGTTATTGAAAAGCTATTCCAAATTTTGATATAATTCAGATTGAATTAATGAATAAATATACTTGCTATTTATAGAAAAAAGAGTATATTCTTAATTGATTGTTTTATTCTTAAATTAATTAGAAATAAAATAAAAGGGGTTAGTATATGCAGATTAAACAATTAGAGGCATTAGTTAATGTCATTGACTTCGGGAGCTTTAGTAAAGCAGCAGAAGCCACTTATTTATCACAACCAACTATCAGTTCTCACATCCGTACTTTGGAAAAAGAAGTTGGAATGAAACTTGTCATCCGTTCGACAAAAGAAATTTATCCATCACATGCTGGTAAGGTTTTGTATGAATATGCAAAAGAAATTCTCAAACTTCGAGAAAGAGCATTGATTGATTTAAAACAGGAAACTTCTGAAATCAGCGGAACACTTCAAATTGCGGTTTCTGATTATCCTTCACAATATTTTGTGCCTAGCTTTTTGGAAAAATTTTCCCAAAAGTATCCTGATTTGAATTTTAGAATTTCTAATTATTCAGCAGGTGAAGTAGGAGATGCGGTTTTAAATAATCATGCTGAAGTAGGTATTACAGAATCTAGTGTTCTGAAAAGAAATTTAGTTTTTGAAGAAATAGAAGACATTCGTTGTGTCATCATTGCACCTGATACTGAAGAGTTTAGACAATTGCAAAATGAAACAGTTGATTTCAAACAGCTTTTCAAAAATTCACGTTATATCCTTTGTGAAGATGGTGCAGTATTGTATCAATACACAATGCGATATTTAAATTCTTTGGGCTTAGAGAGAAGAGATCTCAAAATTATTGCTTCAATGCAGAATGTGAATGGTGTTGTAGAATCAGTTCGTAACGGATTAGGAATTTCTATCATTCCAGATAAATACGTAGAAAATAAAGAAGGCCTCATTATTTTTGAAGAGACTTCTGAATTGTTAAAAAGAACTTTTAACTTGGTTTATCATACGAACAAACCTTTATCGCCTGCTGCTGAAGCATTTGCAGAAGAATTAAAAAATCAATATATTAAAGAAAAATCAGGACCTGCAGCAAATATCTAAAAACATGCATGGAATTAATTGATTTTCATGATAAAATGAAACTAATAATGATGTTACATCTTATTAATACAATAAAAGGAAGTGAAAAAGATGATTACAAAGAAAAAATTCAGATCCATCGATGAATTGCAATTAGTACAATACTACGCAACATTATCACCTGAAGATGTGGGCTTTCATTCTGAAGATGGAAAAATCATTGTTGATGCAAAAAGTTTCATCGGATTATTTGGCTTAAACTTTGCTGAACCGGTTTTAGTTGTTAGCGAAGATGAAGACTTTCACAAAAAAATTAAAAATATAGGTGAGTCTGTTGAATAAATCCCGAAACAATAAAATAGTCATTCGTGTTTTATCACTAATGATTGCGATTATTTTATTAATCGGACTTTTCTTGAGTTTTTTCCAAACAAGAGCAATTGATAAACAGCTCCAAGAAATTGAAAATCAGAATAGTCCAACGATAACAAATGCTGAATGAGTTTAAGCACCGCTATGAAATGTAATACCCCCTTTCGGAAATCCGATAGGGGGTATTTTTTTGTTTTAGAGATGTTTTGACCTGCTAATAACCTGAAACTAAAATCTAACAGGTGCACGTAGAAATCTAAAGCACGGCATAAGCTCTAACACCATCAATTTCCGTCCCTCGATGTTACTTTTTGCTACATACAAAAGTACGGTTTATCGTGTTAGAGGTGCCATTTCCGTCCCT
>CAYFSZ010000026.1:0-17689 GCA_964346085.1 uncultured Mageeibacillus sp.
ATTATTAAAATGACTGGTACAATAATAATTATTATTTTTTTTCATAATATCTCCTATAAATACCAGTTATCTCATGAACTATTCTTGATTCATCTAACTTAAAAATAGTGAACAGAATCTGTTGGTATCACTTTTGGTATCATTGGTATCATTTTATATAAAATGTTAAACATTCCCCAAACAATGAAAAACCCCATGAACATTGCGTTTCAAGGGGTTTATCATTTCATTTAAAATGCTATGGCGGAGAGCATGAGATTCGAACTCACGATACGCTTTTGACGTATACACGATTTCCAATCGTGCGCCTTCAGCCAACTCGGCCAACTCTCCGTAAATCATATTTAAATTTAAATGCAAGTTAGTTTAGCATAGTCAATTATTTTAATCAAATTTTTTATTGCGAAGTACGGAAGTTAGTGGTTTCGATACTTATGCCGTCCCTAAAAAAATGCTGCTAGGGACGGAACTGAGCAGTTTTCGGCTCTAAGCCGTACTTCGGAATGTAGCAAATTGCTACATGTATGGACGGAATATCAAGCCGCGCTGGCGTAAGCCGTACTTTTGTATGTAGCAAATTGTTACGTATGGGGACGGAATTTCGAGGTGCGCAGTCATAAACCGTACTTTGGGAATCGACGTGAAGGGACGGAATTTAGTGAGTGGCTGGCGTAAGCCGTACTTTGGCATGTAGCAAAAAGTTACATCGATGGACGGAAATTCCCGGAGAACCATGCTAAGCCGTACTTTGCGATGTAGCAAATTGCTACATATCAATAAACTCTTGAAGTTCTCGGTACAATCGATGAATAGGCAAACCCATGATTGTATAATAGTCCCCTTCAATTCGTTCAATCATCATTGCCGCTTGACCTTGAATACCGTAAGCACCTGCTTTGTCCATGGCATCATCCGACATTAAGTACGAATCAATACATTGAAGCTGAATTTCATCTAATGGTGCAAAAAACACATCTGCTATTTCGCAGAATGTTTTCACCCCAAAATTTGAAATAATTGAAACCCCAGTATAAACCTGATGTTTTCGTCCGCATAACGAAAATATCATGTCTCTAGCATCTTCCTTATCTCGCGGCTTACCTAAAACTTCATTATCCAGCATCACGACAGTATCAGCACCGATAATCAAAAAATCAGCTTGCTCATCAGAAGATAATTCTTCCCATACTGCACGAGCTTTTTGAAGTGATAACTCCGAAACCAGAGCAGCACCAAGATCAACAAAACGTCCCGCCTGCCAATCACGAACAACTCCTTCTTGCACCAAGCGTTCATCAATCTCTCGAACCTTTACAGAAAATGTAACACCCAGCATCTTGAGTAATTCAAGACGTCTGGGTGATTGACTAGCTAAAATAATATTCTTTTTCATAAAATCGTACTTAAAACTATAAAACTAATTACTTCGCAACAATATTGACGATTCTACCAGGAACATAGATGACTTTGCGGATTGTTTTACCATCAGTCCATTCAGGCATTTCAGCTAAAGAGTTAACCAATTCTTCAACTTGTTCTTGGGTTGCATCATGCGCAACTTTGATACGACCTTTCATTTTGCCATTGACTTGAACAGCGATTTCAACCTCGTCCTGTTTCAACGCCTCTTCGTCGAAAGCCGGCCATTGCTCGAAGAAAATCGATGTATCTTTATGGCCTAACATTTCCCAAAGCTCCTCTGTGAAATGCGGAGCAAATGGAGCGAGCAAACGTAAATAATCACAGATTGTTTGATAAAGCAATTCTGGTTTTGCATCTTCCGATTTAATGTAATTTTGCATGCTATTCATTAATTCCATCAAACGTGCGATAGACGTATTGAATTGGAATTTATCGGCATCACGAGTAACTTCTTTGATTGCATGATGTTTCGCACGATTCAGCTCTTTATCCAAATCATTCAAGGTAACATTTTTCCATGGATTAAACGATGCATCACCAGCCCATGCCAACAAGTTATCTCCTGCTTTTGCAATAATTTCTTCTACCATGCGATTGATTCTAGCCATGAATTTTGTAATCGCAATTAATGTATCGTCATTCCATGGACCACCTTCAACATAAGCAAAGGCAAAAGATAAAAACAAGCGCAAAGCATCTGAACCATATTTTTCAATATATTCATCAGGTGAGATGGTATTGCCTAATGACTTAGACATTTTGCGACCATCAGGTCCGAGAATGGTTCCTTGATGAGTTAACGCTTTGAATGGCTCATCAAAGTTCACTTTTCCCATGTCACGCAAAGCTTTTGTGATAAAACGTGAATAGAGCAAATGCATCGCAGCATGTTCTGCCCCACCAATATAGTGATCAACTGGGCACATTTCATTCACTTTATCTGAATTAAACATTTCTTCAGAATTTTTGTTATCCACATAACGGAATTGATACCATGAAGAGCAGACAAAAGTATCGAGTGTATCTGGATCTCGTGTTGCTTTTCCTCCACAGCATGGACATGTTGTATTCATGAAACCTTCATGTTTGGATAATGGCGATTTTCCATCTGGGGCGAAATCAACATCAAACGGTAATTCAACAGGCAAGTCTTCTTCTGGGACTGGTACCACTCCGCATTTGTCACAATAAATCATTGGGATCGGTGTTCCCCAATATCTTTGACGAGAAACAAGCCAATCACGCAAGCGATAGTTGACATGCGTTTTTGCCAAATCGTCCATTGCTAATTCATTGACGATATCTTTTTGTGCTTGTTCAGAAGTTAAACCAGTATATTCTCCACTGTTGACCAAAACACCATAACCTGAATATGGTAATTCAGTTTCTTCTACATTTGGATCCGCAATTACTTGTAATATTGGCAAATCAAATTTATGGCAGAATTCATAATCACGTGGATCATGTCCTGGAACCATCATCACGCAACCGGTGCCGTAACCAGCGATAACATAATCAGCTGTCCAAACAGGAATTTTTTCATTATTAATCGGATTGATGGCATATGATCCTGTGAACACACCCGTTTTTTCTCTAGAGGTAGATGAACGATCAATATCTGACATGCTCAATGTTTTTTGTTGATAGGCAGCAACTGCATCTTTATTTTCTTCAGTGGTCAGAATTTTGCACAAATCACTTTCAGGGGCAACGACTAAACCGACAACACCGAACAATGTATCGATACGTGTTGTGAAGCATGTCAATTTCAAAGGATTGCCTTCTTCATCGAGCAATTCTTTGCCATCTTGCATCGCTTGGAATTTCACTTCAGCACCTTCTGAACGACCAATCCAATTTTCCTGAATTTTCTTTGTTGTTTCTGGCCAATCCAAATCTTTTAAACCTGCTAATAATTCATCCGCATATTGCGTAATTTTGAAAAACCATTGGGTTAAATTTTTACGAATAACAGTTGTTCCACAACGTTCACAAGTATGATCTGCTTCTACCTGTTCATTTGCTAAAACCGTATTGCAATTTGGGCACCAATTAACTAGTGCTTTTTTACGATAAGCTAATCCATTTTTATAAAGTTGTAAGAACAAATATTGGTTCCAACGATAATATTCTGGGCGGCAAGTTGCGATTTCATGTTCCCAATTGAACATGCCACCCATATTTCTTAATTGCTCTTCCATTTTTGTGATATTAGCTTCTGTACTAATTTGTGGATGAATACCGCTCTTGATTGCATAATTTTCTGCAGGCAAACCAAATGCATCAAAACCCATTGGCTGAAACACTTCAAAGCCTTGCATCTTTTTCATTCGAGCCCAGCTATCTGACAAGCCGTAATTATACCAGTGGCCAACATGTAAATTCGCCCCTGATGGATAAGAGAACATCTCTAAAACATATAATTTTTTATCTTTTCTTTCAGGATGGAATTTTGCCAATTCCAATTCTTCCCAGCGCTTTTGCCATTTACGATCAGTCTTTGTTGAGTATTCCATAACTACCTCGTCATCACTCATTAAAATCTATTTATTGTTTTATTTTATATAAAAATACTGACATACAGAATACAACGAAAATTTTGAATTTTCAATGTAAAAAAGATGTTTTATCAGAACAAAAATCGATTAATCAATTCTAGAAAAAATACTTGATTAAACCAATCACCGCAATATGCAGCGGATAAAAAGCATAGAAAAAATATTTTGTAAGTTTATTAGGCTTTTTCAGTTCTTCGCGTTGGAGACAAATTGGGACTGCTAAGATGGTCAGCCATTGCAATGGATGATAAGAGAAGTTACGACTTAATTGATACCATTCAATAATTTGAAAAATCAAATTCACACCAATCACGAGCACGAGAGCCCAAAAATGACGTTTTTCTGGATTGATTAATAATGCCACATAAAAAGCAGCAACCATCAATAATCCATAAAGTCCGTATTCCGTATCATAATACCAAATGCATCCTGCTGATAATCCCATAAAAAACATGCCTAGAAATAAACCAAGTACCGGAGAAATTTCCAAATCATGAAAATTGAAACGATACTGATAAGGTAATTGATCTCCTCGCCCATCCGATTGAATCGGTTGCATTCTAACCAGCAAATCATATCCGGAATGCAAGAGAATTTTTAAGGCAACAAGAAAAACTAGACTAAAACAAAAAGTAAAGAGAATATTGATTCCAGAACGATAAAATCCAGAGACTCGATAAACCTGACGAATCACAAATTCAGAAATAACGGCCGTCACGAATAGTCGAATGAAGTACTTGAGCCAATTTTTACTATGTAAAAAACCAAAAGCCAAAGAAAATGCAAAAATTGGCATTGCAATTCGACCAATTCCTCGCATGATTTCATACAACGTATAAGGAATTCGATCATAAAAGTAATATCCAATATGATCAATTAACATCGTAATGATGGCAATCCACTTCAGCATTTCTTATCACTATCCTTTCTCTACTTGGAAGTATAACAAACATAGAACACTTATAAAAAGCAGCGATAAAAAAAGTGTAATAAGTGAAAATAAGATGGATATTTCCTCCAATTCGATGGTCGAATCTTCTTTTTTAATTTCTTCAACCTCGACTTTTGCTTCAGATACTTGATGCGGAAGCAATTTCGAATACCCCAAATACTTTTCACCAAATAATTTTATTTTTTCTTTATCATACGGGAGTATATGTAGCAATAAGCGCATAATGGTCATCACGATATTATAGGGAAGAAAAAGTAAGATGTGGTATGCGATGCTATTCTCCTCACCGATTTCAAGCTGCATCATGAAAGCGACATAAGCAAAAACGTATGGCAAAGAAAGAAAATAATATATTAATACTGGAATCGTCCAAAAAATGACAATTTGCTGCAAATAGCATTTGAGAATTTCCTCATATTTGCATGCGGGATTGACTTCCTTCACCTCACGATAAATCGGACTTTCTATTTGCCTTAAACCAATCAATGTCCCCTTTTCTAAAATCGTTCTTCGCGCTGTCATCAGATGCAAAAAGTGATCTTTCAACGAATAAACTTGCATCACAAAAAAGATTTGTAATAACAGATTTAAATTCAAATTGATACTCGCAGAAAAGTATAAAAGATAATAAATAACTGCGCCAATCATCAGAGAAATCAACACAGTCACTATATGGAAAATAATCCGTTGATAGCGACTAAACAATTGTCTCAACGGACGTAATTCAAAAATCATCGCATGGCTTGTTTCAGCCATTTGTAACAGAGAAACTTTTTTTACAGAAAAAAAAGCGCTTAGTAATAGACCTATTCCAAACGCTAGAAAAGAGCTTTGATCAATCCATCTGAGAACGTTCATCAGCTAATTCCAAAAGCAATTCATCTTTTTGTTGTAAATTTTCGAAGTATGCTTTTGCTTCTTTTTCGGCAACCGAAAAATCGCCATCAGCTTTGATGATTTCTTCGGCTAATCGACGAATAAATATGCGTTTTTCGATATCATTTAACCCTAATACGAATTCATTTTCATGATATTGTTGATATGCTATTACTGCGTCCATCCATTGTTCTGATATCTGTTTTGCTATTTTAGCTTGTAAGAGTGACCCTAAAACAGGCATTTCTTTTAAAAGCAGCGCTAACTCCATTGGTTCTTCGGAGTAATTATCGACAAACACAACTTCACTATCAAAAGATTTCAAATTAGCACTTAGCACATTATTTCGTTTGCAAATCTCGCAAAGCATTTGATTTTCGTCCTCGTCAGGTAACGCAGTTACAACAATAAAAGGTTTCACTTTTGCTGAGCAATAGTGTTCTGCGACTGAATTTGTAAAAGGAGCTTGCAGTAAATTTAGCTGTTTTGAATAACCTTTTAATAAATCCTGAAATTCAGCAGTAAATGTCTCACTCCAAACAGTGACCAATGCCCCTTCTTTCAGTAGTCTTTCAGCCATTTTTGCAGCTGCTTTTCCGCCTCCAATGACAAAGCATGATTTATTCTTCAAATCGATAAATAATGATTTATATTTCACAATGTTCTCCCATCTGACTCTTGACGATTTTCTTTAGTGTATCGTTTTATTTTCGCTCTTTCAAACAACAATCTGATTACGGCTGTAACTCAAATGTCAAAGAAACCGGATTATGATCACTTGCGGAAAATTGTGTATCAATGATTTCAGCAGTTGCTTTGATATTGTCTGATATGATAAACCCATCAACTGTGCATTGGAACGAATCTTTATTAAACGGCGTTTCAGCTCCACGACAAGAACCAATTTTATCGAAATTCTCTGGTGTCACAAAGGACAATCCTTCTGCAATATCTTCATTGGATATTCTAGATAGCCAACCTGGGAATTCTTTATTGCCCGGAATCAAATCAATCGTCCCTGTATAATCATGATTGAAATCCCCACCAACAATGACATAATTTCCTTTTTCATATTCTTCATTCATAAATTGATTTAGCATCTCGACTTGTTGTTTGCGAATCACACCACCTTCATCGTAAGCTGACATATGATTATTTACGACAATTAATTCTTTATCTCCGACTGGGAATCGACTCACAGAAAAACAACGATCCAAATCAAAAAACTTCGCAAAAAATGCAGTTGTGATTGGATAAGAACGCCTTTCTGCAGAGGTTATTAATTTATCCGATAAAGTCATAATGCCTGAATTAACATAACCATGCATATCATGCAATGGATATGGCAAAAATTTAGCATGGAAATTTTCAGCATATGATGATGAGTAGTCCCCAAAAGTGTCTGTCACCATTTCTTCTTGATTCACTTGATATGATCTTGAAGAATCTCTATCTACCTCTTGCAATAGATAAATATCTGATGAATTCTCTTTTAAAATTTCAAGAGCGGTATCTGTGTTTTTCAAGACATTCTCTTTACTAATCGCTTTTCCATATGCACCAGATAATTCTTCTCCGGTATCTTTGACGACAGCTGTGTCCATGAAGAAAGAATAGGACGGTTCGTACGCACCAAAACCAATATTATAGGTTGTGATCTTATACTCTTCCCCTGGTTCAAATACCTCTGATTTCGCATTATTAACAGTTAGTTCTATGTGATCTGGAATTCGATAATATGTCACTTGTAAATAAGCTAAATATGAGCCAACGACTACGATGAGTGCAATCACAAGTACTAGTAAACCTTTGAGAATCTTTTTCATACACACCTCTCCGCATCTAATTCAGATGAGCTCATTATAAAACATGTCATTTAATAATAAAAAAAGGAAAGTTCACTCAAAAGATAACTTTCCAATTTTTATATGTGTTTGTGTAAGGTAAGGAGAGAATTGTTTCTCTTATATTATCAAGTTAGCACTGGCTAACATTTTTGTCAACCACGAAATTTTCTGTGTATGACATCCCGATCACCGATAACTTTAATTTGCAAAAGCAAAATAACAAATCACGAGAATACCAAGAATGATTCGATAATAACCGAATACTTTGAAATCATGTTTACGAATGTATGCCATAAGGAAGTTGATAACGAAATAAGAAACGGCAAAGGCCACTAACATGCCGACGATGAGCACCATCCATTCCAAAGATCCTAATAAGGATAAATCCATTTTCAGCATTTTTAAAGCAGATGCGCCGAACATTACTGGAATGGCCAAGTAAAATGTAAATTCAGCTGCTAACTTTCTCGATAAACCTATCAGAATTGCGCCTAAGATTGTCGCTCCTGATCTTGATGTACCAGGAAAAATAGCTGCTATTAATTGGAATAATCCAATAATCAAAGCAATTTTATAAGTGATTTGATGACTTTCTACAATATGCGGCGTTTTGTTTTTATTCAGATTTTCAATAAAAATAAAGGCTATCCCAATCAAGATTAACATGATGGCGACAACCCAAGGATTATAAAAAAGCTCATCTATTTTTTCATCAAAAAGAACACCAATAATCGCTGCCGGTACACACGCAACAAGTATTTTGAACCATAATGCAAGAATATCTTTATCTAATGTGAAGACTTTTTTCCCATCAGAGCGTCTCACCTTACGAGGAAACGGCCAGATATTGCTCCAATATAAAAGAACCACCGCCAAAATAGCCCCTAGCTGAATGACAATTAAAAACGTTGACTTGAATTCTTCTGACAAATTCATTGTGACAAACTCGTCAAGTAGAATCATATGTCCTGTACTACTCACTGGTAGCCATTCAGTGATTCCTTCAACGATTCCAAATAAGACTGCTTTTAAAACTTCAATCCATTCCATAAAAACCTCTTCTAAATTTTTCTAAAAATAAAATGTAATAGCCAACCTATTAGAATTCCAAGACTATTCAGAATCAAATCATCTATATCCAAAATCCCCCATAAGGTAATCAATTGAATCAACTCAATCAAAAGAATTAACGCTATTCCTGACAACATGGTTATTCCAAACGTTTTTTGTTGATGAGTAATAACTGGAACAAAAACGCCAAACGGAATAAGCAAAACAATATTTCCCACTAAGTTAAGTAATGCATGAATACTTTTATCTTGAACAAACGAACTCCAAAACAGGCGAATTGTGGCAAATGGAACCAAATTAAAATTTCCTGGCTCCTGAAAACTTCCTTGATGAATTCCCGTATAGTCTTCCGGGAAAATACGCAAATTACCCTTCAATAGGAGCAAGTAAATCAAAGCTACTATATATATTACAAAGAATATCTTCCAAATTATTTTTTGATCTTTTTGTTTTTGCATAGAAGGCATTATATCATCAATATTTAAATCGAGTATAGCTATTCTTCTTTAGGCGGTATGTATGCTTCCCCTGCTTGCATAAGCGTGCTAATCGTTGCCATTAGTCCAGACTCTGATTGATCTCTACGGAAGGAGTGCAATAATTCTTTATTCCCGAATGTATTCATATTTGCTGAGTAAATATTTTCCTCTAAAACGCCACGATCGAGCAGCGTCGTTTCAATTGCTTTTTCCAAATGTAGCGTCATACGGCCTCCTTGATCTTGTAAAATAATTTCTTCATGGTTACTAAAAACACCTTTAAACAAGTCACCAACATCATTTTGAATTTCATAATCATCACATGCAATATGAGGACCAATCCCAACAATTAAGTCTTCTGGATTTGTCTGATAGGCAAGTTTCATATAATCGATGGTTCTAGATACAATTTTATGCAATGTACTTTTCCAACCTGAATGAATATTGGCATGGGCTTTTTTCACAGGATCATATAATAAAATCGGCACACAGTCCGCTTCGGTGGAACCTAACACATAATGATATTGAGAAGTGATTAGTGCATCAACGCCCATCACACGATAACCAAAATCGTATTCCCTTCCCAGTTTTGGTTTATCGACAATAGACACTCTATCCGTATGTTCTTGCTTCATGAAATAATATTCTTCTGGTTGAATTTGCATATCTTGATAAATTTTTTGCAGATTTTCAGCTACTTTTGCATCTTTTTCAGAATCCGTCACGCGCATATCCATATCGATTGTGGTAAAAAGATGATTTAGTCCAGCTTCGATTAACTTTGGTATTCTGACATATTTCCTTTGATTAATTTCGATAATTTCTTGAGATGATTTCATTAAAAACCTCTTTTTCATAAATCGGAAAATTTCGATTAGACCAATACAGTAGTTATATTATATCAAATATCTCCATAACTTTCTTATCCGAATCGCACCCATGTGTTATACTAATCTCTATAAAAATGATAATTTTACAGAAAAACAAAGGAGCCAATATATGACAAAAACAGCACAATATGTACAAGATTTACTTGATTTTATTGATCAAAGTCCAAATGCTTACTTCGCTGTCAAAAATATGAAACAACGTCTAGCAAAAGCTGGATTTAAATCTTATACACTTAATCAAAAAGAACTGTTAAAAACTGGTGATCGCTATTTTTATACAAAGAATGATTCAGCAATTGTTGCTTTTGAAATCGGACAAAAACCAATTGAAGAAGGTTTCCGGATTTTCGGGGCACATACTGATTCACCTAGTTTGAGAATAAAACCGAACTCAATTTCAATCAAAGAAAAAGTCATTCGCTTAAATACAGAAGTCTATGGAGGGGCCATTTATAATACTTGGTTCGATCGTCCGCTCTCTCTAGCTGGTCGTGTTACCGTCAAAGGTGCAAGAGAATTTCATCCAGAAACGATGCTACTTGACTTCAAACGTCCAATTTTGATTTTACCAAACGTGGCCATTCATATGAATCGTACGGTGAATAAAGGTGAAGAAGTTAAGGCAAATCAGCATTTATTGCCTTTTATTGCGATGGTTGATGAAGAACCTTTAGAAGAAAACTGGTTCAAGAATATCATCGCTGAAGAATTAGAAATCGAAGCAAATGATATTTTAGATTTCGATTTATTCACCTATGATACGACGCCTGGTGAAGTCGTGGGCATTAACGAAGATTTTATCGTTGATTCCAGATTGGACAATTTAGCAATGTGCTATGCTGGTTTACAAGCAATGGTTTCATTGAAAGCTAAACGTAAATTCAGTGGTATCAATGTTTTATTATTTACAGATAATGAAGAAGTCGGCTCAATGACAAAACAAGGTGCTGACAGCTTGTTTATCAGAGATTTACTAGAAAGTATTTGCTTACATCTTGGAGCAAGCAAGGAAGAATATCTATCTATTTACGATCGTTCTTTCATGATTTCTGCTGATCAAGCACATGCCGTACATCCAAATTATAGTGAATATGCAGATCCTGATCATCGTCCTGTCATAAATGGCGGACCCGTTATCAAATTAGCTGCATCACAATCTTATGCAACTGATAGCCTCGCAGCAGGATACTTCATCGAATTATGTGAAAAAGCTAGAGTACCTTATCAATGGTTTGTGAACCGTAGTGATTTACGAGGTGGTTCAACAATTGGATCCATCACGTCTTCTCGCCTACCAATGTCGACAATTGATATCGGAAATGCGATTTGGGCAATGCATTCCAGTCGTGAAACCGGTGGTGTTGATGATTTATTGTATTTAGACGAGGTATTAAAAGTTTATTTCAACATATAGTGATTTGATAAGTTATAACGTAAAAGCTAAAAGCCAATCTCTACATTTGTCGTGATTGGCTTTTATAAAATCAATTCATTGAAAGCGATATTGGCATTTTCACCAGTCATAATATTATTGATCATATCTTGAAAAATATCAGATAAATCACTTGCGTAAAAATGATATTGCGCAACCTGTTCTTCAGATGCCTCCATATTTCTTTCATGTAATGTTTTTTGAAGAGCATCGGCTTGCGAAAAAGCTGGATTCAGCATTTCAACCTGTGGATAATATTGACTTAGTTTGTGCGCAATCAAAGGATAATGCGTGCAACCAAGGATAATATAATCCGGATTTTTCTCAGTAATGATTTCATCCAAATATGTATGTATCACATTATCCATAATCGGTTCATCTGATAACCCTTGTTCGATAAGATTGACGAATAACGGACACGCTTTTGCCAGAACATTGACGTTAGGCATTTTTTCTCGAATACGCTCCTCATACATTTTGCTAGCAATCGTTACTTCTGTCCCGATAACTAAAACAGTTGCGTCATTTTTTATCAAACTTGGCAAAGCATCAACCATTGGTTGAATAATATCTACAAAAGTCATTCCTGGAAACTTTGACTGTAGAGCTGGCAAGCTAACTGAAGAAATTGTATTACAAGCAATACCAACAATTTTCACTTTTTGACGCATCAAGAAAGAAACAATATCTTCCGAAAATTCATTAATCGTTTCGATTGATTTTGAACCATAAGGTGTTCTCGCCGTGTCGCCAAAATAAACAACATTTTCATGTGGCAATAATGCCTTTATTTCTTTAACCGAAGTCAATCCACCTAAACCTGAATCAAAAATTCCTATCGCTTGATTATTCATTTCTTTACAACACTTTTCTATTTTATCAATTTTAGAGATAAGCGATTTTGCTTCTCATCATAATTTAACACTTCTACTTTAACAATTTGCCCGACTTTCACAATTTTCATCGGATCTTTCACAAAAGAGTTCGACATTTGCGAAACATGAACTAATCCATCTTGTTTCAATCCAACATCAACAAAAGCACCAAATGCAACAACGTTACGAACAGTCCCATCTAGAAGCATTCCTTCTTTCAAATCGGATGCTTTCAGCACATCTGTTTTGAGCAATGGTTTTTCAATTTTGTCACGTGGATCGCGATTTGGTTTCAATAAACTTTCTCTTATTTCGGTTAATGTATATGGATCTGCCGAAAAAGTTTTTTCTAAAAAAGTCATCTCTTCTTCTGCTATCTTTTTTCCTAAATCTGCCGAAACAGGAATATTGTAATAGTTGGAGATCTTATCTGTCAGAGAATAGGATTCAGGATGAACTGCAGTTCGATCTAAATACAAAGGTGCATTTGCGATACGTAAAAAACCAGCAGCCTGTTCGAATGTCTTCGCTCCGAGGTATTTCACGTCCTTCAATTGTTCTCTAGAAGTAAAACCAGATAATTCCTGACGTTTCGCGATAATTTCATCTGCGATACGTTTTGTTAAGCCAGCAACATAGGACAAGATATGCGCTGAAGCCGTGTTTAAATCAACTCCAACTTGGTTCACGCAATCTTCGACAACATCAGACAATGCCTTTTCTAATTTTTTCGGATTAATATCATGTTGATATTGACCAACCCCAATCGCTTTTGGATCAATTTTGACGAGCTCTGCTAATGGATCTTGCACCCTTCTTGCGATGGAAACAGCCGAACGTAAATTGACATCTAAGTCCGGAAATTCTTCGGCCGCCACTTTTGAAGCTGAATAAACAGACGCTCCTGCTTCTGAAACAATCAACCATGCAACTGAAAGTTTATTTCGTTTAATAAAATCGGCGATCCATAATTCAGATTCCCTAGATGCCGTACCATTGCCAATGGCAATTAGATCGAATAGATTCTCTTCGTACATTGACAGTAAATTTTGCTCTGCAAGCAAACTATCTTGCTTTGATTGAAAAGGATGAACGATTTCAGTATCAATAAGATTTCCTTGCTCATCAATAATTGCCAATTTACATCCATGTGTATATCCAGGATCCCATCCCAAAATATTTTTCTCTCGGATTGGAGCTTGTAACAATAAATTTTTCAAATTAGCTGCAAATAAAACAATGGAATCATCTTCTGCTTGCTCTGTTTTTTCTCGCCAAAGTTCATTTTTCAGAGATGGGAGTAAAAGACGTTTCCAACTATCTTCACAAATCGCATATAATCTTGGATATATATTTGAACCAGAAGGGATAAACCATTTTGCCAAAAAAGCAACAATTTGTTCATCGGGAGAAATGAATTCGACTTTTAATATTTTTTCTTTTTCCCCACGTTGAATCGCTAACCAACGATGGGCTTCCATCGAATTTATCTTTTCTTGATAGTCGTAATACATTATATAAACACTATCTTCTTGGGATTTATTCGATGTTTTCACGATGCCATGTTGTAATAACAACTTACGCAACCCACGACGTACATCTGGACGATCTGCAATCTGTTCTGCCAAAATATCAGCAGCGCCTTGGAGCACATCTTCTTCATTTTCACGCTCAGGAATTTCAGCGAGCAATTTTTTTGCTTCCTCGAGCAATTTCTTTTCTGTCACTTCTTTTTCCTTGAGTAATTTTGCTAATGGCTCTAAGCCTTGCTCGATTGCTTTTGCTGCTCTCGTTTGACGTTTGATTTTAAACGGTCGATAAATATCTTCTAGCACAGTCAAATTTTCTGCTGCTAAAATTTGGGTTTCTAACTCCTTTGTCAAACATTCTCTAGACGTTAATGTTTGAATAATATCCTTTTTTCTCTGTTCAAGAGCAACTTGCTTTTGCCATTCTTTCTCAAATTCACGCAATTGCTGATCATCCAAATTGCCTGTGCTCTGTTTACGATATCTCGCAATAAAAGGAACTGTATTTCCTTCTTCAAGTAACTCGATGATTTTTTTGACATTATGAGTCGGAACAGAAAATTGTTGGCTTAATTGTTGAAAGTTAATCATACATATACCTTATTGATTTCTGTCATTACTATCTTTATAAACTTCAATTTCTTCTGATTTATTCGGGCAATGACATTTTTTACCTCCGCAACCAAAAGATAATTCTTCTGCTTTGAAGGTTCTCGTTTCAGTATCACCATCAACATTCACTAGAACTCGTGCGGTCTCACGTAACATATTGACTGAGGTTACTTTACCTTCACCAACAGGGGTTCCCACCATTTGACCTGGATTTGGCATTCTCTTATGCGCATCTTCGTAAGCTTCATGCTCATATTGCAAGCAGCATAATAACCTGCCACATGCTCCTGAAATTTTCGCTGGATTCATTGCCAAATTCTGCTGTTTCGCCATTTTGATAGAAACAGGATAAAAATCTTGCAAGAAAGAACAGCAACATAACTCTCTGCCACAAATCCCAAGACCACCTGTAATTCTCGCTTCATCACGAACTCCGATTTGTCTTAATTCAATTCTTGTTTTATAAACTGCAGCCAAATCTTTAACTAATTCTCTAAAGTCGATTCTTCCATCAGCTGTAAAGTAAAAAATAATTCGTTGATTATCGAGCATCACTTCAACATCGACCAAACGCATATCTAATTCATGCAATGCAATTTTTTCTTTGGCAAGTTCGAATGCTTCTTTCTCAACTTTTAAGTTCTCTGAGAAATTCTCCAAGTCTTCTGCGGTCGCTTTTCTACTTATCGGTTTTAACTCATGTTCAATTTTTTCATCTGCCAATTCAGTCAATTCACCTGTACAAAAACCAATATCCGTTCCTTGCGATGTTTCAACCACAACCTCATCCCCTTTTTGCAAAGAAAATCCGGCTGGATCGAAATAATAAGCTTTTCCTCTGCCATGTATTCTAACGCTAATTACTTTAGCCATTGATTGTTAAATCCTTTCTCATCGATAACAACAATTGTCCTATCATTCCATCAAAACTTACATTCACTTGATTTGCTTTTCTCACATCAGAAATGGCATCGAATGCATTCAGTAATTGTTGATATCGGGTTTCTTTATTTTCATTTCTATAATAATCAGATAATCTTTTGACTCGATTAAATAAATCATTTTGATGAATCTCTTGCAAATTTTCATCTTTCATGAGAAGTAACACATCATGAATCAAGTCTTGCCATACATTCAAAATGATATCAATTTGATCTTTTACTTTTTTTAGATATTCCAATTTTTCAATTAAGAGCGTGGTTCGATTCGTTGTCGGCATTGAGAAAAAAATCTCAATCGCTTCATTGCGTAATTCTTTGAAATTCTCATCACCAGAAATCTGCAACGCTTTACCAGGATTTCCATTCGCATAAATGATGGCAAAATTTTCTGCCTCATTATTGCCTTTCAGCCTAAAAATTTCTTTCATTTCAGATTCTGAATATCTTTGTAAATTAAGCACCATCACGCGAGAAATAATCGTATCAAGTAAATTATCAAGCAATGTCGTCGTCAAAAGAAAAACAGCATATTGCGGAGGTTCTTCCAAAGATTTCAACAAAGCATTTTGTCCTTGCTCGTTCACATCATCTAAGTTGATTAGATAAACTTTATATTCGCCGAGCTGAGGCCGCATTTGCAAATCAGAAATAATTTCTTTCCGGATGCGATCAACTTTGATAATTTTATCATTATCTTTTTGAATCCATTTAAAATCCGGATGCGTTCCTGCTGCTATATAATGGCATGAGGCGCATTGTCCACATGGTTTGCCATCACCTTGCTTATCTTGGCAAAGAATCAATTCTGCAAACTCATGGGCAAAGGCTTTTTTCCCCATTCCTTCATCAGCACAAAACAAAAATGCATGATTAAGCAAACGGTCTCCATCAAAACTATCCGAGAGTCGTTTTTTGAGTTCTTGTTGACCTACTAAACCTTCTTTACGCAAATTACATTCTTTCGTAATGTTCAACATCAATGATGAATACCGTCGCACCACCAACATTTACTTCTACTGGGAACGGTACATAAGAAGCACCCATTCCTGTAGGAGATGTTGTCGTATTGATTGTCGCCTTGCGACTGGAAGATTTTTTTCTAATAATGTCTAAAGCAAATTCAACTTCAGATTCATCAACCCCCACTAAAAGAGTTGTGTTACCTGAGCGCAGGAAACCACCGGTTGTACTTAATTTCGTGACACGGAAATTTGATTTGTTTAGTTCTCCAACTAAGCCTGAACTATCTTCATCATTAACGATTGCAAAAATCAATTTCATAGAATTATTCCTCCATATCTATATAATCATTCAAGTGTTGTTTTAAATCTTGATAAATGCAATCAATCGGTTGATCTGCATTTATTGTCTTCACTCGATTCGGGTACCAATCAGCTAATGCTAAATACCCTGTTCTTGTTTTCTCCATAAAAGCTTTACTCTCGCCATCGAGGCGATCAGCTTTGTCTTGGCGATTACCGAGTCGTTTCAGCGCGGCATCTACAGAAATATCAAAGTAAAAAGTCACATCAGGCTCCAAATTACGAGTTGCAAATTGATTTAGATTTTTGATAAATTCTACATCCATCTCTCGACCAAATCCTTGGTAAGCGGTTGTCGAATCAAAAAAGCGATCTGATATGACAATCTTTCCTTCTGCCAAAGCTGGTTTGACAATTTGTTCCACCAATTGTGCTCTTGCTGCAGCAAATAACAATAATTCGGTTTCAGCATTCATTTCTTTATTTTTATGAGATAACAGAATGGTTCGAATCTGTTCACTTATCGAAGTTCCACCTGGTTCACGAAGTAATATATAGTCCAAACCTTTTTTGTCAAAATCTTCTTTCAAAAGATTGAGTTGTGTTGTTTTTCCTGAACCATCAATCCCTTCAAATGTTAAAAATAAACCTTTTTTCACCTGCATAAAAAACCTTCCTCGAATTGCTACTATGATAGCATAGATGGCGGTTTCATGAAATGACTTGCGGAAATTTACTGTTTAACAATCTTGTTCTTTTAGGTGTTTTTTAAGGCTTCTCGATAGAGATTATGGGAAGATAAAATGATTTGACGTCGCATGTGGTGACAATTGGGGAGATTCGATCTATTGTCACTACTCGGGCAAATTTCTGGATAGTGACAATTCGCGATTTTTGTTCCCTTGTCACTACTTGAGTTGATTTTCGGATAGTGACAATTCGC
>CAYFSZ010000027.1:0-16866 GCA_964346085.1 uncultured Mageeibacillus sp.
TACACGGGTAAACGAAGAATGTGCAAAATACCCGTGTAGTGGTCTACACGGGTAAACGAAGAATGTGTCAAAACCCCGTGTAATTAAGAACAAAAAGTGACTGTCACTTGAACTGACAGCCACTTTTTTCTCCTCATGATCCTAACGGATTATTCTTAATTTTGATTTGGTTTATACGTTTCTCTCAAGGAAACTGTACGATTGAAAACAGGCTTCTCTGGAGTTGAATCTTTATTATCTTGTACAAAATAACCTTGACGCAAAAATTGGAAAGCTTGATTTTGATTTTCATCAGCTAATAACCAAGGTTCTACGATTGCTTCAGGAATAATTTTCAATGAATCTTGATTGATTAATTCACGATAGTCTAATTCAGAATCGTCTGGATTTTTGACAGAGAAAAGATTGTCATAAATACGAACTTCCGCTTTCACACCATCTGTGCTACCAACCCAGTGAATTGTACCTTTGATTTTTCTACCATCAGCTGCTTTTCCGCCTTTACTTTCTGTATCGTACTCAGCAGTAACAGCGATAATATTCCCATTTTCATCTTCTATATGACCAGTACATTTAACAATATATGCACCACGTAAACGAACTTCGTTATCTTTATATAAACGATGATATTTTTTGGGAGGATCAACTTCATAATCAGAACGTTCAATCCAGATTTCTCTAGAAAATTCCATGTTATGTCTACCTAATTCCTCTTTGTAAGGGAAATTTTCAACATCAACAGTTTCAGTTTGTCCTTCTGGATAATTGGTGATGATTAATTTAATCGGATCAAGAATTGCTGAACCGCGTAAAGCATGATTATTCAACTCTTCTCTGACACAGAATTCTAAAAAATCATGGCTGACAACGGAATCAACTTTAGAAATACCGATACGTTCACAGAAATTACGGATAGATTGTGGGGTATAACCTCTACGACGTAAGCCGCTGATTGTTGGCATTCGTGGATCATCCCAACCATCAACAATATCTTCCTCAACCAAAGCACGTAATTTACGTTTGCTCATGACTGTGTTTTCGATATTTAAACGAGCAAATTCGATTTGGCGAGGTTTATAAGGAACGCTACAATGTTCAATAAACCAATCATATAAAGGTCGATGATCTTCAAATTCTAATGAACATAAAGAGTGGGTGATTCCTTCCAAAGCATCTTCTAATGGATGCGCAAAATCATACATTGGATAGATGCACCATTCATTACCTGTTCGATGATGATGTTCATGAGCAATACGGTAAATTACTGGGTCACGCATGTTGATGTTGCCAGAAGCCATATCAATTTTTGCACGAAGTGTCATTTGGCCATTAGCAAATTCGCCTTCACGCATACGTTTGAATAAATCTAAACTTTCTTCAATTGGACGATCACGATAAGGACTATTTTTACCAGCTTCGGTCAATGTTCCGCGATTTTCTCTGATTTCTTCAGCAGTAAGTTCACATACATATGCTAAACCTTTGTTGATTAATTCAATGGCGTATTCATACATTTTTTCAAAATAGGAAGAAGCATAATAAAAACGATCTTCCCAATCATAGCCTAACCAATGAACATCTTCTTTGATGGCTTCGACATATTCTACATCTTCACGAATTGGATTGGTATCGTCCATGCGAAGATTACATTTGCCATTGTATTTTGCAGCAGTGCCGAAGTCGATATAAATCGCTTTGGCATGTCCGATATGTAAATATCCATTTGGTTCAGGAGGGAAGCGAGTGTGTACCGTTCTCCCTGCGAATTGACCGTCTTCAGCAATATCTTCTTCAATAAAATCATGAATGAAATTACCAGGCATTGCGGACGGATTTTCTAGTTTTGTTTGTTCTCTATCACTCATAAAACACCTCTTCAATTAGTGATTACTATTGTACTCTTTTAATGCAGAAATGACATCATTGATACGGTTGACGGATTCTTCTTTACCAAGTAAAAGCATTAATTCGATTGAACCTCCTGGTGTCACTTGTCTGCCGGAAAGTGCAATTCGAATTGGATTCATGATGGCACCTGTTTTTAATTCTAATTTTTCACATAGTCCCATCAAATAATCATGAATTGCGTCATGCTCAAATTCAATATCTGATAGATTCTCAATAACAGAAGATAATACAGATTCAGCCAATTCTGGTGTTAATTTGCTTCTCTTATGGAAATACATGTCAGCATTAAAATCATCTGGTTTTTTAACAAAATCTAACATTTCTGGAATATCTGTGCTTTTTGAAATTCGACTCTTTAACATTTCGACGATAATTGCCAAGGGATATGCGGAAGATTCCCCGTAGAATTTGTTCAATTCTGGGGTAATCCATTCACCAAAAGATTCATCAGACATTTGGCGGATATATTGTTCATTGTACCAAGTCAATTTCGAATAATCGAAAACAGCAGGTGATTTACTAATGCCTGAAACAGAGAATACTTCTTCCAACTCAGATAAGCTGAAGATTTCTCTTTCATCTTTACTTGGTGCCCAACCTAAAAACGCAATATAGTTGATAATCGCTTCGGTTAAATAGCCTTGTTCGCGTAATGCTTCGAACGTTGTTGCCCCGTGACGTTTCGATAATTTTGTTCCATCTTCACCTAAAATGAGTGGTAAGTGAACATATTTTGGAATTTCCCAGCCGAATGCCTCATATAACAAATTGTATTTGGGCGTAGAAGATAGATATTCGGAGCCCCGAACAACATGCGTGATTTCCATTTCGTGATCATCGATGACATTCGCAAAATTATAAGTTGGATAGCCATCAGATTTCAACAAAATTTGATCTTCTAATTCTTTATTCTCAACAGTAATATCACCAAAAATTTCATCATGGAAAGTCGTTGTCCCTTCGAGTGGCATTTTTTGACGAATGACAAAAGGGACATTGTTTTTCAAATTCTCTTCGATTTCTTCTTGACTCAATGAGCGACAATGTCTGTCATATCCGAAATGATCTACTTTTGACTCATCATGTAAACTTTCTAATCTTTCTTTGGTACAAAAACAATAATAGGCTTTGCCTGCTTCAACTAATTGCTTTGCATAGGGGAGATAACGACCAACTCTTTCGCTTTGTACATAAGGTGCATGTGGACCGCCTTTGTCAGGGCCTTCATCATAAGTCAATTGCACTTCTTTCAACGTTTTATAAATATGTTCAACGGAACCTTCAACCAAACGTTCTTGGTCGGTATCTTCAATTCGTAAAATGAAATCGCCACCTTGGCATTTTGCAACCAAATATTCATAGAGCGCCGAACGTAAATTGCCAACATGCATAAATCCAGTTGGACTAGGCGCAAATCTTGTTCTTACTGTATTTTTCATAGATGCCTCCTAAGCATTAGTCTCTCTTAAAATATAATTATAGTATCACATTTTATGGTTACTGTTAGGCTAAAAATTATTTTTGGTTATTTTTCTTTTGATTTATTTTCTCATAAAGATTTTGTTGGAATTCATTGAGTTTTGCAAGTTTTGAATGTTGTCTTATTCTTTGTAACACCCTGTAGATTCGAGATAGCAAAGCAATAATCAAAAGTGATAGCAGAACTAATAATAATTTACCTAGATTAGGATTCTGCTGAATTCCGTTAACTATTTTACTTAAATAGGTATTCCCAGATAATATAGCCTCTTCTGCTCCTACTTCAGCTTCAATTTGACTTCCATCTGACAAAGTAAAGATGACAGAACCTATAGCTGTTCCTCTTAACAAAGGTCGGTAATGAGGGCCATGTGAAATGTACTCAACGGCTGGATTTACGAAATCGTTGTTTTTGGGATGAATATATCGAATCGTATTTAGAAAGACGAGTGATATTTCATCACCCTCAACAGTTTTATCTGTTCCAGGATAAATTTGATTTTGAGTGACAAGTGGAGTGACTGCAAAATAGGAATCGATTGCTTCAATCAAGGATGTAAAATCATGAATAAACTTTGAATCAGACATATCTGACATCAATATTAAGTATTGATTGCCCTTAAATTCTCCGGAAACAAAACTGAAAGAGGTAGACTCAAACTGCAGATTCCAAGCAGAGCGAATCCCTTGATCTGAATAAAGAAAGATTTGTTCAAAAGGATGATGAAAGGCGACAATTGAGCCACTTGGATACTTTGAGAATATTTCTTTTTCACTAAAAATCCGATTGGTCATGGAATTCTTGAGCAATTCGACAATCAAGATATACATATCTTGCAATGAACTTTTTTGATGCAATGTGTGACTGTTATTGAAGTAATCAAAAGTAGAATCAATTTTTCCAGCGTCTGTCGTCATCTCGCCGAAAATATCGCTGAAATTCGTTTGCTCCATTTGTAGTTCTTGAGCACGGCGATTCATTAGATCAATGGTATTTGTAATTGAGTTGCCAACAGCTTCGGCTAGAGCATAGGTTGCAACTCTGGAATGCTCATATAACATGGAGACGAGTAAATTGGAAACGGTATATTGTCTTCCTTTTTGATAGGAAATCGATTGTGTTTGCGTTTCTGAGTCTTTCTGTGCGAATGATTCTTCGCTCAACGTGAGTAAATCATCCCCGTTTAAGTTTTCTGCTACAAGTAAACTCAACATTAAATGATTGGCTGCAGGAATTGGCATTTCTATACTTGCTTGCTGCGAGAATAAAGTTTTCTCAAATTCAGTGTTTTGGGCAAAAATGTGATTGACTGATGTTGAATGTTCAAAGTCTTTTGATAGAAGTAATGTGTCAATCTCCGCAGAGACAGGGCTTATAGACATAGATATGAGAATGAAAAAAACGATGACTAGAGCAATCACCCGGGATAAAGTTTCTTTGATTTTTGAGGAATTATACATAGGTAATCAAACTTTTTCTAACTAAATCATTATCATTTTCATTCTTTTTAACATATATATTTTAGCAGAATGTAAAGTCTCGGTCGACTATATTTTGGTTGCAGATAGACTATAAAAAGGTTAAAATATACTCATGAAAATTCGTAAAATTTATAAATTATATATCGCATTTTTTATGATGCTATTTGTTGCAATGACAACCATTTCTTGTGATTCAAATGAGCAGGATGAGGATGTCTTGCCTGCTCGCTATGGTGAATTTGGGAAAAATGAGGCGATATCTTTAGCTGAAAATTATCCTGAACGATTTGCCGGAACAGCACAAGAAAAAGAAGCAGCAAATTGGATTGTTCAAGAATTAGAGAAAATGGGTTATCAACCAGAAATTCAATCTTTCTCAGCGGAACAAGATGGCGCTTCCGTTGAATCGCAAAATATTATTTTACGTATCGAGGGATTAGGGTTTGAGGAAACTTCATCAGATGATGAGAAAGTCGAAGTTGTTATAGAGAAAGACCAAATTACTCCGAATCAGAAGAAATTACTATTTACGGCCCATTATGATACTCCAATTAAAACGCAACAGGTCGAGACTTCACAACCTAGTCGTGGTGATGGGATTCATAACAATGCTGCCGCGGTAGGATCTTTACTTACATTGGCACAGCAAATGAAGACTTCTCCACCAGGCTATAATGTAGAAATTATTTTCTTTGGAGCAAGTGAATTGAAACATGCTGGCGCAATGGCCTATTTGTCTCAGCTTTCCTCCGAAGAAAAAAATCATATTGAAGTTGTTTACAATCTTGAGAGAATTTATGCAGGTGATAAGGTGTATGCGCATGCAGGTATGAATTCAATTTTAAGTGCCAATGAAAAATCGTATGCTAAGCGCCATAAACTATATGAATTGACAGATGTTTACTATAATAATCTATTATTAACGAATAATAATTTCGCTTTATATACGAATCAAAACACATTCTCAGTACCTTCTCCGATGACTGGTGAAACAGCTATATTCAGAGAGTGGACAACAACACAAGGTGATCAAACTCCGTTTGATGAAGAAGACATTCCTGTTGTCTTTATTGAATCGTATGAATATGATGTCGACAATTATGATGAATTAGGAAAAGAGTCTTCGGATCCGAATTTTATTGTGAATAATGGAGTGATTGATCGTAGCAATCTAGATTCAGTGTTGGTTCTTAATCCGTATTTCCAAGCCGCAGAACTAGAGCAGGAAGAAACGGTTTTTGGTGGAACACAAGGAACCGTGCAGGAAGATTCAAAATTCGATGAAGATGGCAATATTTCTTTAGAAGCGATACGCGAGAATAAAAATATTGACCGTTTAGAAAGAAGAATTAATAATATCGCCTTTTTATTACTGGAAAGTTCTCGGTATGCAGGCGTTGATTATCAACTGAAAGAATAATCTGATTTCGGTAGAAAGGACATCTTATGTTCGAATTATTTAGTACAAGCACTTGGATATTTTGGCTGATTGCAATGATATTCTTTGTGGTTATCGAAGCATTAACCGTTAATCTCATTTCCATTTGGTTTGTATTAGGATCGTTAACAGCGTTGATTTTAGCTTTGCTAAATATTTCCACGCAATGGCAGATGATAGCCTTTTTCATCATTTCAGGAATAGCATTATTTGTTTTCCTATACTTTGTTAAGCCGAAATTGAATCAAAAAATAGAAGTGCAAGAGAAAACAAATGCAGATAGAATTATAGAACAAGAGGCAATAGTCGTGAGAACGATTAATCCTTTGGAAAACACAGGTCAAGTCAGGGTTAGAGGGCAAATCTGGAGCGCGACGACCTACAATGATGAAGTGATTGAAGAAGGAACATTGGTATACGTTAAAGAGTTAAAAGGTGTCAAAGCCTATGTGACAAGAAAGAGTTAATTCATTCGGGATTGAATTGTAAAGGAGAAAAAAATGTTAGTTTTATTAAGTAATTTATTCGCAGCAGGTTCAGCAATAGTTTTCGTCATTATTGCGATATTAGTGCTAATATTAATCATCAAAAATGTCATTATTGTTCCACAAGCTCATGTCTATATTTTAGAAAGATTAGGAGCTTATAAAGATTCTTGGCATACAGGGTTGCATCTCAAAATTCCGTTCATTGATAAAGTGAGCCGTCGTATTTCAATGAAAGAAAAAGTCGCAGATTTTGCTCCTCAATTCGTGATTACAAAAGATAATGTTACGATGCAAATCGATACAGTCTTGTTTTATCAAATTACAGATCCAGTTCTTTACAGTTATGGGATTGACAATCCAATCAATGCGATTGATAACTTATCAGCAACGACATTACGTAATATCATAGGGGATTTGGAGTTAGATGAAACATTGACATCAAGAGATACAATCAATCAACAGATGCGAATTTTTCTTGATGAAGCAACCGATCCATGGGGAATCAAAGTGAATCGTGTGGAATTGAAAAATATTATCCCTCCACAAGATATTCAAGCTTCAATGGAACGCCAAATGAAAGCTGAACGTGAAAAGCGTGAAAAAATCTTGATTGCAGAAGGTGAAAAACTTTCCCAAATCAGAATTGCTGAAGGTGAAAAAGAAGCTGCGATTTTAAGAGCTGAAGCGAAAAAAGAACAAGCGATTCGTGAGGCAGAAGGTGAAGCCCAAGCGATTCTGACAATTCAAAAAGCAAAAGCAGAAGGTTTAGCATTAATCAAGTCTGCTGATGCTGATCAAAGTGTCATTGCTTTACGCGGTCTTGAAACGATGGAAAAAGTTGCAGATGGGAAAGCAACGAAAATTATTATCCCATCTGAATTACAATCCTTAGCGACTGCAGGTTTAACCTTGAAAGAAACAATGCAAGCCAATCAGGAAACAGAGAAATAATACAACGCAATTGTTGAAAATTAATTATGCTTAACGGAATAAAAATCAGAAATTTCGCTTTGCTCGAAGATTTCGAAATCGGTTTACAAAGCGAGAAATTAAGAACAATTAGTAAGAAGCAGGAAATCTCAGGACTTCCTGCTTTAGGCGTTTTGAACGTTTTCATTGGGCAAAATGCAAGTGGAAAAACAACATTCTTTGAAGCTCTGCGTTTTCTTTCTGTTGCAGTGTTAAGAGATGTGCATGTAGCCTGTAATCAATCAAAGCAAGGTAGCTTCTCAGAATTAATATCGAAGAAAGAAGCTGATGATAGAGATTTTCATTTTGACTTATTATATTCATATAGTTCGGAAGTATGGCTTTTATATCACCTGACAATTTCATCGGACCGACATAATCGCCCATATATCACATCTGAAGTTATTACAAAATATTCGCTTATGAATAATGCTATACGAGAAGAAGTTCTGCTAGAAATAACGGATGGAAAAGGCCGAATTTTTCATCAAGAACAATATGAAGAAGTTGATTTAACGGAGAAGAAAATTAGCGCACTGAATATTTATGGACATCAAAATACACATCAAGAATGCGTTTGGCTATATAATCAAATCACACGTTTTTATTTAGCTGATTTTCAAAATGTTCCCAAATTTATTGCGACGGATAACCGAAATGGTGGTCACAAACATTTAAATCATAATTTCAGCAATATTGAGAATGTTTTATTCTATTTGAAAACCGAGAAGAAAAATGAGTATAAATCTTTACAAAAACGATTGAATCAAAATTTGAGAAATCATAATCGACTAAATTTGGAGAAACTAGAACAAATAAATAATGAGGCTCAAATTAAGCTACTGCTTGTCTTTTTGATTTTAAGTGATTCACGTCCGCTTATCGCCTTTGAAAATCCGGATACTGGATTATATTATGATATGACAGATACATTAGCAGAAGAGATTCGCGATTATTCCATCAGAAACGATCGTTCACAAATATTTTTATCCACGCATAATGTCAACATGCTTGAAAATTTTTCGCCAAATGAAGTATGGGTATTTGAACGTTTTGAACAAGAAGATGGATCACCGATTATTAAGACCCGCAACATTGCCGATGATAAAATTGTTGAAGCGATGTACGAAGAGGGTATTGGCCTTAGTTCTTTATGGTACAGTGGCTATTTAGATGATGAGAGAAAACAATGATTATCGAAATATTATGTGAGGATAAATCATCTGTTCCTGTATTGCATCAAATATTTAAGCAGCTGCAAGATGAATATAAAGAGTTGTTTAATATTGTGAATATTTTTCCGCATCGAGGAAAAGGAAAATTACCTGATTCTTTATCAACACCACCGAAGCCATTCTCTGCTTCGTTACTAGACCTATTGCCAGCAAAAGTTCGTGCGTATGACAAAATTTATCAGAAAGAAGAAATTGTACTGATAGTCGTTTTAGATGCTGATAATCAAAATGAAAGTACGATTTATCAAAATATTGAGTATGTTATGCGACAAGAAGCTCCAAACAAATACTTTGTCATTGGTATTCCTGTGGAAGAGATGGAAGCATGGCTACTTGGTGATCGCAAGGCTGTAAAAGAGGCATATCCTAATGCAGACTTTTCATTGATTGAGGACTATCAACAAGATGATGTGAATCATACCTGGGAATTTTTGGCCAAAGCGATCCTGCATGAGAGAGCCGAGCGATTAATCAAAGCGGGTTATCCAGCTGTTGGAATATACAAAAATCGATGGGCAACAGAAATTGCACCGCACTTGAATGTTAATGAGAATCAATCCCCAAGCTTTGCTGCTTTTATTGAGCGATTTCGCCGTGTGATGAGTTGGGTGAAAGAAGACCGAGATGAAGCAAGCTGAGAAGATGAGAACAAATCCTAATTTTCTTGAACCGATTCAAAGTATTTATGTTCACGTGCCTTTTTGCCGAAAAAAATGTGGCTATTGTGATTATTACTCTGTGAATACTGCATTGGCAGATTATGATGCCTATTTTGAGGGGATAAAGCAAGAATTAGAAGAAACAATTCAGTTTTTAAAAGTAAAAGGTCAACATCTTGATAAGCTCAAAACTTTATACTTTGGTGGAGGTACACCTTCTGTATTGCCACCAAATATAATGAGGGATTTAATAGCTCTGTTCAAACATTCAGTTGGTTTTGATGAAAACATAGAAATCACAATGGAAGTCAACCCTGAAACTCATTCCAAAGATACAGTTCTTGCAGCGATTCAATCTGGAGTAAACCGAATTTCCTTAGGCTATCAAGCGAAACAAAATTCTATACTAAAAAAAATTGGACGTGAGCATAATCATCAGGATTTTTTTGATATACTTGCATATATTCGAAAAAACGGAATTGAAAATATCAGCTGTGATTTAATGTTTGGACTACCTGGGCAGACTTTAGATGATGTAAAAGAGTCAGCAGAAGAATTGGTAGCGTTACAAATTCCTCATATTAGCTTTTACTCTCTGATTTTAGAAGAGGGAACATTGTTTTTTAGGCAATATAATCAACACCCTGAATTATTGCCCTCAGATGATTTGGAACGAGAAATGTATGACTATTTGCTTCAGTATTTTGTGGGAAATGATTATCATTACTATGAATTATCGAGTGCAGCAAAAAATGGATATTACTCAAGACACAATTATAATTATTGGACGACCAAACCTTATTTAGGATTAGGACCAGGCGCACATGGTTATTTTGCTGGACTGAGAAAAGGAAATATTAGGTCAATCAAAAAATGGTTAGAAGATCCATTTGGCAACGCTGAACGAGAAGAGATTGATTTCGAATTAGCAATGCGCGAATATGCGATGTTGGCATTTCGTTTAGAAGAAGGTTTTTCGCCTGCACAATTCGCGAATCGATTCGGGATTCAGAATCCATTTCAAGAAGAAATAAATCGTTTAATTGACAAAAAGTTAATTCAATTTAATCAGGTAAAAGAAACATTTTCTTTAACAAGAAAAGGTCTTGACTTTGCAAATGAAGTGTTCATTGAATTTGTTTAAAATTAAGTTCACTTTTTAGCCATAATTCTTAACTTTCGCTCTGTTGACAGCTAAACATATGGGTGTTAAAGTTGTTTTAGCACTCGGGAAGTAGGAGTGCTAAAGGAGAGAAAATTGTTAACAGAACGCAAAAAAATAATACTCAAAGCAATTGTCGATGATTATGTTTTATCTGCTGAACCAGTAGGTTCAAAAGTATTAGTAGAAAAGCATAATTTGGGCATTAGTTCTGCAACTGTTCGCAATGAAATGAGTGAACTCGAAGAACTCGGATACTTAGAGAAAACACATTTATCATCAGGGAGAATACCGTCAGATATGGGCTATCGCGCATACATTGATGATATGTTGAACCTTAAGCCTCTCTCGGAAAAAGACCAAGAGAAAATCGAGGGTTTTTTCTCCGAACATATGAATGAAGTCACTGGGCTTGTGCAACAGACGGCGAATGCTCTTTCTGAACAGACGAATTTTCCTTCGATGGTTATCTCACCAAAATATGGAGATACCAATTTGGAACAAATTAAAATATTGATGATTGAACCAGGTAAAGCTTTGGTAGTGGTGGTTTTATCACCAGGGATTGTGAAGGATCGTTTGGTGAGAATCCCAACAGCAATCGATCAAAATGATTTGGCTTTGATTAGTAATTTGATTGAACATAAATTGAGTGGAAAAAGATTAGATCAGATTACTTTGATTACGGTAAATGCGGCAGCGGAAGAATTACCAGTTCCTGAGAATATTTTGAATCAAGTGCTTTTTGAAGCTTATATTTCAATCAAACAAGCTGAAAATATTGATTTCTTTATTAAGGGTAGCCACAAATTATTAGAGCAACCTGAATTTCAAGAGGTGAATACGGCAAAAAGATTTTTGGATACCATTCATCAAAATGGATTGGTGGCTGGTTATATGAGTGAATTGCAAGATGACGAAACAATAGAGGGAACAGAAAAACCTTCTTATATGGTACGTATCGGTCAAGAAATTGCACTTGAAGGATTGAAAGATTGCAGCTTTATCACAGCGACATATCGAATTTCCAATAAAATTACTGGTCGTATCGGTGTCGTTGGTCCGAAAAGAATGGCTTATGACAAGATCATTTCACAGATTAATTTTGTGAATTACACATTAGATAAACAATTATTGGAATTAGCCGCAGGCTATGACATGAAGGAGAAACAAAATGGCGAAGAGTAAAAAAGAGAAAACGTCAAAAAAGGATGAAAAAACAGAAATCAATCTAGAGACTGAGCAATTCGAAGAGAATGAAACTTCTGCTGAAGAAGTAGAAATCGAGCCAGAAATTTCTGTTTCAGATGAAGAATTCATTGCTTTACAAGAAGAATATGCACAGTTAAATGATAAATATTTAAGAACGGTTGCTGAGTATGATAATTTCAGAAAAAGAACAGCAAAAGAAAAAACTGCAATTTATACTAGCTCCCTAACAGATGTTTGCAAAGCTTGGCTACCAGTGCTGGATAATTTAGATAGAGCTGTTGAAGCTGCAAAAATAGCAGATGCAGAACAACAAGGTATGCTTGAAGGCATCGAGATGGTTCAAAAACAAGCTGTTGAGACCATGAAGCAATTGGGCGTTGAAGAAATTGACTGCCAAGGCAAAGAATTCAATCCAGAGTATCACGCAGCAATTGCACATATTGATGATGAAAAATATGAAGAGAATACCATCATCGAAGTCATTCAAAAAGGGTACATCAAAGATGAACATGTGATTCGACACAGCATGGTTGTCGTCGCAAATTAATCAATATAAAAGGAACTGAATTTTTCAGTACACCATTAGAATAAAAAAATAAAGATAAAAATAAATGGAGGGACAATAAATGTCTAGAATAATCGGAATTGACTTAGGAACAACAAACTCATGTGTTGCAGTATTAGAAGGGGGAGAACCAGTTGTTATCCCAAATCCGGAAGGTGCAAGAACAACACAATCCGTTGTGGCTTTTTCAAAAGATAATCAAAGATTAATTGGTGCGATTGCAAAACGTCAGGCAACAACCAATCCTGATCGTACAGTTTCATCAATCAAAAGAGAAATGGGCTCTAATTATCGTGTCAAAATTGATGATAAAGAGTATACACCACAAGAAATCTCCGCAATGATTTTACAAAAATTAAAGTCTGATGCTGAAGAATATCTTGGCGAAAAAGTTGAGCAAGCAGTTATTACTGTACCTGCTTACTTTAACGACTCCCAAAGACAAGCGACACAAGATGCAGGTAAAATTGCCGGCTTAAACGTATTAAGAATTATCAATGAACCAACTGCTGCTTCTTTAGCATATGGTTTAGATAAAGAACAAGATCAAAAAATTGTTGTTTTCGACTTAGGTGGTGGTACATTTGACGTATCTATCATGGAAATTGGCGAAGGTGTTTTCGAAGTTTTAGCAACATCAGGTAATAACCGCTTAGGTGGTGACGACTTCGACCAAAGAATCGTTGATTTCTTAATTGCTGAAATGAAAAGAGAACAAGGCATTGATTTGAGCCAAGACAAATTAGCTTTACAAAGATTGCGTGAAGCAGCAGAAAAAGCAAAAATTGAATTGTCAGGTGTAACTTCAACCAATATCAACTTGCCATATATCACAGCAGGTGCTGATGGTCCAAAACACTTAGACGTCACATTGTCCAGAGCTAAATTCAATGAATTAACAGATGACTTAGTGGACAAAACAATCGCTCCAGTAGAACAAGCGATGAAAGATGCTGGTTTATCACCAAGCGATATTGGTAAAGTTTTATTAGTTGGTGGTTCCACAAGAATTCCAGCTGTACAAGAAAGAGTAAACAAATACTTTGGTAAAGAACCATTCAAAGGAATCAATCCTGACGAATGTGTTGCAATCGGTGCAGCAATTCAAGCTGGTGTTTTAGCAGGTGATGTGAAAGATTTATTATTACTCGACGTTACACCATTGTCCTTAGGGATTGAAACACTTGGCGGAATTATGACTAAAATTATTGATCGTAATACCACAATTCCAACGAAGAAAAGCCAAGTTTTCTCAACAGCTGCAGATAGCCAAACACAAGTAGACATTCATGTATTACAAGGTGAACGTGATTTTGCAAAAGATAATAAAACATTAGGAAACTTTATCTTAGATGGTATTGCACCAGCACCAAAAGGTGTTCCACAAATCGAAGTGACATTTGATATTGATGCAAATGGTATCGTTAATGTTTCTGCAATTGATAAAGGTACAAATAGAGAACAAAAAATCACCATTACTGCTTCAACAAACTTAACTGATGCAGAAATTGATGAAGCTGTGAAAAATGCAGAAAAATATGCTGAAGAAGATAAACAACGCAAAGAAAAAGTTGAAGTCAAAAATCAAGCTGACAGCACTGTTTATCAAACCGAAAAAACATTAAAAGATCTGGGTGATAAACTCGATGCTGCAGAAAGAGATTCTGTCGAAAGCGAAGTCGCAAAATTAAAAGAAGCAATCGAAAAAGATGATACAGAAGCAATGAAACAAGGGATGGAAGCAGTTCAACAAGCTTTCTATAAAGTTTCCGAAAAATTGTATCAACAAGCTGATCCAAATGCAGCTGGTCAAGATCCGAATGCCGGACAACCTGGTCAAGGTGCAGGCTCTTATGAGGCTGAATACAAAGATGTCGGATCAGACGAAGAATAATGATTGATTGAATGAATCATTAAGTGTTAAAATTATTTTCCAATAAATAGATGAACGCCCGCTATCTGAATGGGTAGCGGGATTTATCTTTATAGAACAAGGAGGTTCTGATCAGTGTCAGCAAAACGTGATTATTATGAAGTGTTGGGAGTCCCCAAAGATGCTGATGAAAACCAAATCAAGCGAGCTTTTTGGAAGTTAGCGAAAAAATATCATCCGGATGTCAACAAAGATGATCCGGAAGCTGAACATAAATTTAAAGAAGCTAATGAAGCTTATGAAGTTTTAAGTAATAAAGAAAAAAGACAACGTTATGATCAATTCGGTCATGCCGGTGTTGACGGTCAAGGCTTTCCAGGTGGAGGCTTTGGTTTTGAAGATATCAATATTGAAGACATTTTTAGCTCAATCTTTGGTGGAGGCTTTGGTGGCATGGGTGGCTTCGGAGGCCGTGGACGCCGTGGTAGACAAGGTCCGATCCCAGGTGCCAATTTACGCTATCGCATGAATTTGGATTTCATGGAAGCTGCCTTTGGTACAGAGCGAGAAATCAAAATCAAAAAAGAAGATATTTGCAAAAAATGTCATGGTCATGGAACAGCTGACGGAAATCCTGCACCGGTTTGTCCGACTTGCCAAGGCGCTGGACAAGTCATGGGTGTTCAGCAAACTGTTTTTGGACAAGTTCGCACAAATCAAACATGTCCTGATTGCCGAGGAACTGGCAAAAAAATCGAAAATCCATGCTCCGAATGCCGTGGTTCTGGCCGTACAATGATTAATAAACAATTAAAGGTCACAGTTCCTGCCGGTATTAATGAAAGAGAAATGTTGACCTTAACCGGAGAAGGTGAGCCTGGTACTTTAGGTGTGCCATATGGGGATTTGTATATCGAAATTCATATCAAACCGCATCCTGTTTTTACAAGACAAGGCACGACAACTTTGTGCTCTGTTCCGGTCACTTTTGCCCAAGCAGCATTAGGTTTAGAAATCATGGTGCCTACCATTGATGGTTCAAAACCATATCAATTAAAAGCTGGTACCCAACCAGGTGAAATTATCACCATGCGCAATATGGGCATTCCATACATTAATCGTCCGCATTTAAGAGGGGATCATAAGTTCCAAGTTGAACTAGAAGTACCTCATAACTTAAATAAAGAACAGCAAGAATTATTAGAAAAATTCGAAGCGACAATGGAAGATGAAAATTATAAAAAGAGAACGGGCTTTTTTGAAAAAATAAAAGGACTGTTCAAAGATAATGAGAATAAAAATTAATGAATAATCAGTGGATCATCTTTCAGTTTTTAACCAATCATGAAGCAGCCTATAGCATCTCGAATTATTTGCAAATGCGTGGTGCTGCTGGTATTACCGTTATTGATAAAGCAGATTTTCTAAAAACTTTTGAAGAACAAGAAACACCAGATGCTATCATTGGAGAATTTCTTGAAGAGTTATCGTTTGACGTAAATATTGAAGCTTACTTTTTCTATGAAAATGAAAAAGTTCAAGTGAAAAATGATATGCTCTCCGAAGAAACGAATTGGATTTCTGTGATGGAATTTGTTTCGCAGATAACTGAAGCGATGGAGCGAATTGCAGAAGTATCAGAGATAGGAAAAGGCTATGTTGGCTATCGTACAATGCGCGATGAAGACTGGTCGGAAGTCTGGAAAAGCTATTATCAAACACTGAAGTTTGGAAAAATTGTCATAAATCCGAGTTGGATTGAGTATCAGGCTGAGCTGGATGAAATTGTGTTGCAACTTGATCCAGGTAGTGCATTTGGGACTGGTAGCCATGAGACAACATCTTTGCTGCTTGAGATGCTATCGAATCGAAATTTTGATTTGAGTTCGAATCAAAAAATACTCGATTTGGGAACTGGTAGTGGAATTTTGGCAATAGCTGCTGCAAAATTATTCCCCGAAAATGAAATTGATGCGATAGATATCGACGAACATGCAGTGAAAGTTGCACAGGAAAATGCTGCATTGAATGATGTTAAGGTTCATTTTTTTGCTGGAGAGTTAACAGATTGTGCTGGAAAATATGATTTTATTTTAGCGAATTTAATCGCCCAAATTCATATCGATTTAGCACAAGAATATATTGAAAAATTAAATCCTGAAGGGATTCTTTTAGCCTCAGGAATCATTGATACACGTGTCCAAGAAGTAATTCAAGTATTAACAGATGCAGGCTTGACTTTAGTAGACTCAGTTACCAAAAATGATTGGCACGCGCTTTTATTCCAGAAATAGTCAAAAAATTACAAACATTGTTTCCATGTTCTAACAACTAAGACTTCACTAACCTGGCCGCTTAAGGCGTTGAATACCCATGCACGAGCTTCTTACACGGGT
>CAYFSZ010000028.1:0-16793 GCA_964346085.1 uncultured Mageeibacillus sp.
TTTTTGTATTTAACATACAGGATGATTAGTCAACTTGAACACTTTCAAAGAATTTATATTCACCATCTGTGATAGAGATGATAGAAGAAGCTTTGATTGGATTATTATTTTCTCCAAATTTCAAGTTTCCTGTAACGCCTACTTGTTCAAGAGCTTTCAATGCTTCAATTGTTGCAGCAAAATCAGTTGATTCTGCTTTTTCCCATGCACCTTTTAACAGATATACTGTATCATAACTTAATGCGGCAAAAGCTGATGGATCGGAATCATATTTTTCGCGATAAGCTTTCACAAAGCTTTGAACGACTTCTGATTCATCATCTAAAGAATAATGATTTGCAAAGTAAACATCATTTAATGCACTCTTTGAGTCTTCGTCTACAACGCCTAAAACACCGTCCCAACCGTCAGGACCAAGAATTTTAGCTTCTAATCCTAATTCTCTTGCTTGTTTCGCAATTAAAATATCTTTTTCATAATATTCAGGAACCAATAATACATCTGGATTTCCTTGTGCAATATTCGTTAACTGTGCATTAAAGTCGACATCTCCTGCGCCATATCCTTCATCAGCTACGATTTCAATGCCTAACTCTTTTGCTTTTTCGATAAATGCATCCGCAACACCATTTGAATAGTCATCTGAGTTGTTTCTCATAACAGCTGCTGTTTTTGCTTCTAAATTATTTGCAGCAAATGTTGCTAAAACTTGTCCTTGATAAGGATCGATATAACATGTACGGAAAACATTTTCTTTTCCTTCAGTAATAGAAGCCATTGTACCAGTTGGAGTGATAATAGGAATTCCTGCATCGACTGAGTTAGAAGCAACTGCATCGGTCGGTTTAGATGTAACTGCACCGATAATTGCTGATACATTTTCACCCATTAATTTGTTGTAAATTGTCACGGCTTCTGTTGGATCACCTTTGTCATCTTCTGAAATCAATTCCAATTGTTTGCCTAAAACGCCTCCAGCTGCATTGATTTCTTCAATTGCTAATTCAACACCACTTAATGTTTGTTGACCATAAACTGCAACTTCGCCTGTTTGTGGACCAATTTGTCCAATTCGAATAGTGTCGCCACTTTCCACTTCACCACTCGCATCTTTGCTGCTTCCACAAGCTACTAGTGAGAAGAGCATGAAACAAGCTAATACTAAACATAAAACTTTCTTTTTCATATAACCCCTCCATTTGGTCAATTAATCTTATTCAATATATTTTCACAAAGATTATTCATAATTATACCAATTATACGCATAAAAGATATTGCTAGATTTTACAAGAATAAAAATGAAGAATAGGCTATTTATGGTATAAATTGACATATTCTTATGTCAATCACCTTCATAGCCTATTGAATAGAGAAGATATTAATGAATTTTTATAAGTGTAATAAGCGCATTATTTCACGCATTGTTAAAGCCAAATCACTTTTTGCTCGTTTCTTAGACTCTTCATATGGAACTGCTACACGATTGATACTGAAGATTGCAGACACACCAATTTCGTATGCTTCCTCTAAGTCATCCCCAATATCACCCACAACAGCAATGACTGGAACTTCCGCTTCTTTCGCTTTCTTAGCTATCCCAATGACAACTTTTCCCCCCAATGATTGGGAATCTATTTTCCCTTCACCAGTGAACACAAGCTCCGCTTTCTTTAACAGTTGATCAAATTTAACTGTATCTAGCATAACTTCAATCCCGGGCTCAAGTTTTCCTCCGAGCAAGCCATATAGACCTCCGCCCATTCCGCCTGCTGCTCCGGCTCCAGGAACTTCGAAAATATCAATATCTAAATCTTTTTTAATGACTTCCGCAAAATTCTTAAGTCCTTCGTCCAATAATTTTACTTCTTCTTCAGATGCGCCTTTTTGCGGCCCAAAAATGGCAGCCGCACCATTATCTCCACAAAGCGGATTATTAATATCTGACATAATGTGAATGGAAGCTTCTTTAATTCCAGGGTGTAAATTCTCCATATTTATAGAATGAATATCTTTTAATGTTTTACCTACCGGAATAAAAGATTCTCCCTTTTCATTTAGGAATTCTATACCTAACGCTGCACATGCTCCGGCTCCACCATCATTGGTAGCACTTCCACCTAAACCGATGATAAAATCACGATTACCTTTTTCTAAGGCATCTTTCATCAATTGACCAACTCCATATGTAGAAGAATTCATGACATCTAATTCTTCCATCAGAGGCAAACCTGCTGCTGCAGCCATCTCTACTGCAACCGAGCCATTATCTAAAAGAGCATAAAAGCTCTTAATGTCATGTCCTAGAGGATGTTGAACAGTCAAGGTGATTTTTTCACCACCAACCCCTTCAAGCAGAGCATCTACAGTGCCTTCGCCTCCATCAGCAATAGGAATACTTACAATTTCAATATCTGGTAGGAATTCCTGAATTGCAGTTTCCATAATTTGACAAATCTCAGAAGATGACATAGTTCCTTTGAATGAATCAGGAATTAAGATAATTCTTCCTTCAGAATTGAGTTTCACGAAGACCTCCTTTTACATAAACTATTCTCCTTTGATAACATAAAAATTAGTTAATAAATATAGAAATAGCACATGTTTTACTTATTTTTTTATATCTTATCACAAGATATAAATCGCAAAATCCATATAATCATTTATTAACTTGTTATATAAAACAAATTTTCGAATCATAGGAATGATTTATTATTCTCTGAAAGTATTCTCAGTATTAAAATAGCAAGACAATTTTCCTCTCACTGTTTATCGATTTTGATAAATTCGATGGAAAATTATGTTATGATATAACACGCATATGCAAATACTGTATAAATAATTAGAGGCAGGACTGTTATGGAGTATTTAGCTAAAAAGTTATCCAAAAGTTTCAAAAAAAAGAAATTAATCAAATCCATTTTTTTCTTAATTTTTGGCTCTCTCTTATCCTCATTTGCTATTAATGTTTTCTTCACCCCTATTATGTTAACAATGGGTGGTGTTTCAGGTATTGCATCCATTATTTATCAACTCACTGGTCGTGGTGATTTTCTCCCTTTAGGGGTTTTGGTTGCACTGTTAAATTTGCCCTTGTTGATTTTAGGTTGGTTAAAGGTAAGTTGGCGATTCGTTTATAAAAGCGTAATAGGATCCACATTTTACTCTTTATTCCTGACAATTACAGAAAAACCAATGATGAACTGGTTCAACCAATATTTTAATAATCCGACCATTAACGGAAAGCCTGATTTGCTCATTTTTTGTATTTTCGGAGGAATTTTATTCGGTATTTCCATGGGATTGATTCTTAGAGGGGGCTTTACCACTGGAGGTACTGATATTGTCGCCGTTATCTTGCATCGTCGTTTTCCTTCTTTTTCAATCGGAAAATTTATCCTGTTGACGGATGCTATTATTATTTTTTCAAGCTTGTTCTTTTATATCAATTTAGAACCTAACGTCATTGTCGTTACAATGTATTCTTTTATTGCAATGTTCTTAGCTGGTAAGTTTACCGATATCGCACTTGAAGGTCTACAAGTTGCGAAAGTTGCTTATATTATTTCTGACCATAAGGAAGAGATATCTTCATTAATTTTCCAACAACTGGATCGTGGTGCGACATCATTAAAAGCAACAGGAATGTATAGCAATCAGGACCGTGGAATGTTATTTTGTGTATTGCCTAATCGACAAGTCCCGAAATTGAAAGAGCTAGTATATCTAGTAGATCCAGCTGCTTTTGTCATCGTCACAGAAGCACGCGAAGTATTAGGAGAAGGTTTTGAAAAAGACACAGATTACTTTGAATGATGAGGAAGAACTTGATGCAAAATATAGCCATATCGCTATATTGAATGATGTCAATCAAGCATTAATAAGAATCAAAGCGCCTGCAAAAATTAATTTGAATCTAAATATTTTAGGTAAAAGAAAAGATGGGTATCATGAATTAGATACAATCATGCAATCCGTTGCCATTTTTGATGTCCTTCAAATTTCCGTCAGAAAAGCTAATTCCCCCTCAATCGAGGTCTCAATGACGCCTCAAATATCTTTGCAAGCAAAAGACAATTTAGTTTACAAAGCAGCAAATATATTTTTGGAAACCTACAATTTAAGTTGTGCCGTTCATATTCATTTAGAAAAACACATTCCAATGGCGGCTGGGTTAGCTGGAGGAAGCACTGATGCAGCGGCTGTTTTACTTGCCCTATATAGGCTTTATAAGGAAGAAAAAACGAAGCATTTTTTCAAAACTGAACAAAACAAGGACATTGCGTTTGACGAATTATTGTCATTGGCAGAACAACTTGGTGCTGATGTCCCTTTTTGTCTTGTGCAAGGCACAGCTTTATGTGAAGGAAAAGGGGAAATCATTACTCCATTAGAAAATTTTGATCAAGTTCCTCTTGTGCTTTTTAACCCAAACATATCAGTCTATACAAAGGAAGCTTTTTCTTATATCAATGCTGCCCCCTATGAAGACAAGAATACAGACATCGAAAAAATGAATCGAATCAAAACGATAAATCGAATTCTAAAAGAAAGAGATTTTGATCTTTTTTCAACTTTCAAAAACGACTTTAGCGAATATCTTTTCTCAGCTTATCCAGAATTAGAATCAATGTTTCAAATAATCAAAAAAACGAACTGCAAATTTATCAGATTCACCGGAAGTGGTCCGACGATTTTTGCTCTTTATGAAAATATAGAAAGTCGCAATTCAGCTTTTTCTTTCCTCCAAAAAGAAATTCCGCATGGTCGAATTTTTTCAACAGAAACTTGTCTCCCGGTACATAAAATCGCTAATAATTAGCTGCGTTTTAAATATGTACTTGGTGAGAAAAGTACTAGAATAGGATAGATTTCCAAACGTCCTGCAATCATTGAGATACTCAACACTATTTTTGAAAAATATGTGTAGGCAGCAAAACTCTCACTTGCACTATTCGTCGCAAAGCCAGCTCCGATATTATTAAATGTGTTCATCGCTGCACTGAAGGCGGTTCGATAATCGATGCCATCTTCAAGGCTAATCAAGAAGAAAACAACACTTAAGAAAATGATATAAATAATGAAATATGCTTGAATACGATTGACATGATATTCTTCCATCGGTTTTCCGTTGAACTTAACAACACTCACACGACGTGGATTTTTAATTAATTTCAATTCTGAGCCGGCTGATTTTGCAAAAACTCCAAATCTGGCTACTTTAAAACCACCACCGGTGGAACCTGCCATTCCCCCGATGAACATGATAGCTGCAATGACAAATGTAGTCGTTAATGCCCATTGCGAAAAATCAACTGTCACAAATCCTGAAGTTGTAATCACTGAACTCACCGCAAAAAAACTATGTCTTATGTTATCACGCAAAGAATACGGTTGATGTACGGTATTGGAAATTACTAAAATCGTGGTCGCTATACCAACAACTGCCAAATAAATTCTTAACTCTTCATTCTTTATCACATCAATGACTTGTCCAATTAAAATCAGATAATAAAGGTTAAAATTCATCCCAAACATGAGCATCATAACACCAGAAATCCATTCAATATATGGACTTTGAAAATATCCGATACTTGCATTATGTGTACTAAAACCTCCAGTACCTGCAATACCGAATGCATGGCATAATGCATCAAATAGATTCATTTTCCCGATGACTAAAAGCACAACAGTAATCGCTGTTAGCACCATATAGATGGCATAGAGAATAATGGCTGTATTTCGTATTTTGGATACCAATTTACCAAATGTAGGACCTGGCACTTCCGCGCGCATAAGATGAACCGTTTCTGATGATCCTTTTGGGAAAATGGCTAAGGCAAACACCAATACACCCATACCCCCGATAAAATTCGAGAATGACCTCCAAAAAAGATGCGCATGGCTTAACGCTTCAACATCAGTCAAAATCGAAGCTCCAGTTGTCGTAAATCCACTCGACATTTCAAATACAGCATCCATCATATGCGGTATTTGATTGGCAATGACAAACGGCAATGCCCCGAAAACAGACCATAATATCCAGGTCAGAGCAACAATGACCATACCTTCTTTTGTATGTAAATCTTTATGATTTTCAACTTTAATTCCAAGTACAAGACCTATAAAAAAAGTGATAACAATTGTCAAGATAAAACTGTTAATGACAGAAAATGATTCACGATAAATTAATCCAACTAGCAATGGAATGACCATCAATCCTGATTCTATCATCAACATCCGACTCAAAAAATATCGTACAACTTTAAAATTCATAGAATTGTCCTTTGCCTACTTCGTCAAAGAGTTGTCTATCTCTTTATAAATCTCAGGAAGTTTATGTTTCATAAATTCTTGATCCAAAATATCATCCACATCATTTAAATGTTTTTCTTTTGAAACGACAACGATATGATCATCTGCTAAAATGCAGTCTTTGCCTGTCGGGAAGATGACATTATTATTTCGGAGAATAAATACAATTAATGTATTATTCTTTAATTTCAAATCTCGTAAAGGAACATTGAGGATTTTACTATCTTTACGCACATTAAATTCTAGAACTTCTGCTTTGTTTTCAAAAATTCTATATAATGCCTCAACATTTGAACCAACAGCATTCTGATGTGCTCTGACCAATCGAATTAAATGATCAGAGACGATTGATTTTGGAGTGACGATTGTCTGTAAACGATTATCTTTGACAATGGGCAAAATTTCTGTTCGGTTCACCTTCGTAATGATTTTTCGAATATTTTTTTGCGCAGCTAAAAGGCCGACCATGATATTTTCTTCATCAACACCTGTCAACGCAATAATCGCATCATAATCATCGAAATTGCATTCTTCCAATACGGAATGATCTGTGCCATCCCCTTTTAAAACATAAATATCCGGGAATTCTGCCGCCAACTGCCATGCTTTTCCTTGATCTTTCTCAATGACTGTTACATTCACTTTATGTGTTTGTTTTTGGAATATTCGGCATAGATAATTGGTAACTTCACTTCCACCAATTATTAAAATATCCTTAATCGGTTTTTTTATTTTTCCGATGGAACGATAGAAAGCATCTAAATCTTTTGTAAATCCTGTAATTTGTAAAACATCGCCGGCCTGTAACACAAAAGAGCCATCAGGAATTATGACTTCATCATCACGCATCACCGCACAAACAATTAAAGACGAAAATTGTTGTCTAAAATCTGCCAACTTCAAATTGATAAACTGACTATCTGGCTCGACAATGACTTGATGCATATTGACTCTGCCATGTGCAAAACTTTCAACAGAAACAGAAGAGGGAGAACTCAAACTTTTGGCAATTTCTCGAGCCGCTTCTAATTTAGGATTAATCATCAACGAAACGCCTAATGCACGACGCATAATACTCATATGAGAACCATACTGAGGATTACTAACACGAGCCACTGTGTATTTTGCTCCTAATCGGTCTGCCAAAATCGCTGAAATCAAATTCAATTCATCATTTCCAGTAACACTTATGAATAAATCGCAATCTTTTATACCTGCTTCAATTTGTACATCATAATCAACGGCACTTCCTTTTATTCCAGAAATGTCACTTCTTTCCATCAAACGATCAATGATTTCTTCTTTTAATTCAATCAGGATTAAATCATGGCCTTCATTTGCTAATTCTAAACAAAGTGCCTGACCAATTTTTCCTGCTCCAGCAATTATTATTCGCATTGTGGGTCCTCTTCTATATGAAAACTAAGTTTATTTCTAACAATTCATTATGAAATGATAAGAAAAAATAATCAATACTTCAATCATCCTAACGTGATGGTCCTTTTTCTAAATATTTTTTCCCAAAAACTAAGCCTAAAAAACCAATTCCCACATTTACGACAAACAATACGAGCATTAATAATTTTGCTATGCCAAATTGTTGATTGAATTGCAAATAAGCAGCTCCGATTGTAATCCCAATACTCGGTAAAGCGAATACCACACCTAAGGAAAATAAAATCATGGTCGAAAGAATTGTTTCGATTTCTCCTATCAGTAAAAAGGTCAAAATATGGGCAGCATTTAATGTCAAAAGCACACTCAAAGATAAAAGCAATCCAACAGGAATTAACAATACATTTCCTCGTAGCAAAATAATCGCAAGAATATAAGCTGGTATAAGGTCTATACAGCGTAATACGATGCTTAACACACTCGCATAAAAGACTTTTTTCAATGGATTCCCTGGCAAGAGAAAGAATTGAAAATCATTAAAAGCAGAGATTGTGGAAGAAGAAAACGAAATAAAAAATAACAATCCAGCACTAACTCCCCAAAGAATAAACGGAATAATCTCTTCTGCTCCTTTTCCAATAAAAGCAACAAAACCCAGAAGAACTATGAAAATCACCATAGCAGTACCGATAAAATATGGTCTTGATCTGCGGTTTTCACGCCATTGCTTATAAAAAATAGCAGATTCACCAAACCCTTTATTAATTCCTAATCGTCTTGTTTTTAATTTGCCATAAGATTTTTTCTGTGCCGCTTCAACCGCTTCCTTATTGCCCTTAGTTGTAGGTGATTCTTGTGACATTGTAAGCGCATCTTCATAGTAGTCGATATCCATATGATAAACTTTATACATAAGAGCAGCTGGGAATATAAAAAATAAGCAACTAGCAATCAATCGATACCAAGAAAATCCAACATAAAACCAATCGATGAGGCCTTTTAACCAGCCTGAAACAGGAACTAAATATAGTAATGGGGATTTCAAATAAGAAATTAAAGCTTCTAAAATATCTTTTTGATAGAAGTACATTAGCGCAAAGATGAGGAATGGTAAGGTCATAATGATATAAAAGATAGTAATCATTAATCTTTTCCGGCGAGGATTACTTGCACTAAAAGCATAGACGAAAGTCGAGATAATATGATTCACAAAAATCATGAAAATCCATGCTATAAAAAGCAGTATAATCTGACTTGGTTTAACACCCATTCTTGTTAAGTTTGGAACTTGGTATAGCAAAAATACCGAGCTAAGTATAGCCGTCGTTAATTGGTTTAACATCCCATAAAGTAAAACTGTCGCTGGGTGGAAAGGTGCTGTGAATAAAAATTGCGTATCTGGCAAAGTGAAAATATTTATACCAGTCTTCGTCCCTGCATGCCAAGAAATTGCATTAATAATCGTTGCGAGCACGAGAAGGCCTGCTGATAAAATCAATTGTGGAGCATTCGGCAATCCATCAATTTGAACACCATCATCAAGCGCTTCTGAAGAACCTGGTCCCATCAAAATAAAGCCAAGCACGCCTAAATAAATGAGAGCTGAAATTAGTTTCCCAGGCTTCTCTTTTAGCTCTTTTAGACTATTAATAAAAGAACGATACTTCAAATAAATTAATGCACTCATAATGACTCCTCATCAGCAGTCATCAACTCGCTCGAATCGCCCATTTTATCTCGTTCTGTTTTTTCCGTGACATCAAAAAAGAAATCTTCTAATGTTCTGCCTAAAGCCATCAATTCAGTTCGTTCTCCCTGTGCAACAAGTTTCCCTTCTTCTAAAATAAAAACCTTATCCCATAATTCATCAACCGTATCGAGAATATGCGTGCTAATTAATAATGAATGACCCTTTTCCACCAATTCACGAAAAACTTTTTTTAATTCTTTAATGGCATATGGATCTAAACCAATCAATGGTTCGTCAAAAATCAAAAATTCAGGCTCAGGAAGCAAGGCAATACAAATACTCAATTTTTGTTGCATTCCTTTTGATAAAGCGCCACCTAATTTATCTTTTTTATCATCAAGTTCAAATCGTTTGAGCAAATCATCGGCTCTTTGCTGCCAACCATCAGACAATTTGTAAACTCTTGCTGTGAACTCCATATGTTCAGCAATGGTCAACAATGGATACAAGTGCGGCATTTCTGGAACATACCCCAATATTTTCTTTGCATCACTCGATTTATTATTGTACCCATGAATCAAAATATCTCCATGATATCGTAATAATCCAGTGATACATTTTAATAAAGTAGATTTCCCTGCACCGTTTGGCCCAACTAATAAAGCCACCGACTTTTCTGGAATCGATAAACTGATATTGTCATTGGCAAGGACTTTACCATATTTCTTCGTTACATTCTTTACATTTAACATACTTAACCTCTATCAATCATATATTTTTTATAAATTCTAGTGCTTATTGTCCATAAAAAAATGGTTATACTGACTGATATGAAACAATATATCATAGTATATCTGATTGTTGTTCGCGATAATTGCTCGATAAAGAAGATATTAGGAAATTTCATAAAAGCAAGCACAACTATCAAACAGGAAGCAAGAAAAATGGGAAAGGTATATCGAGTAAATGGTAGGCATGTTTTGCCAAGAACTAGTAAACTCACACTTAGTAAAATACAAAGAGAAATCGTACTTGCATCATTTTCAGCAATACCGAATTGTTGCATTGTCAGATACTGGATGAGAATTGCTATTGAACCTGCCAATCCTGCAGGAAATGAAGTTCGCATTGTCTTCGGTAAAAACTTCCCCTCCACCCTGTTCTGATTGGGCAATAAAGCTAGGAAAAAACCAGGCATACCGATTGTTCCCGAACTAATCAAAGTCATTTGTATTGGGAACAATGGAAAACGATTATTCATAAACAAAAATAATATACTCAATAAAACTGTAAATACCGTTTTGGTCAAAAATAACACAGCTGTTCGCTCTACATTATTGATGATTCTTCTTCCTTCATAAACAGTCGGAATCATTTCTGATAGATCATTATCAAGTAACATTAAATCGGAGCTGACTTTCGCTGCATTACTCCCCTCTGCCATCGCAATACTGCAATCTGCAACCTTCATCGCAGGAACATCATTGACCCCATCTCCAGTCATGCCAACTATATGCTGATTCCTTTGTAATGCAGAAATAATTTCTTTCTTTTGGAACGGGGTTACTCGTCCAAAAACCTGATATTGATTGACGAGTTCATCATAATTAATTGGCTCTTCATATAAACTTAAAGCGAGATTGTCTTTTTTTGACCTTCCCTAATTACTTGTATATTCATCTGATTGATGATTGATAATCGTTTGACTTCTTTTCTAGCATTCATTTCTTGAATAATGCCACCAATCGTATTGACTATCGCTACCCCAAAAAACAAACCATTCACCAAATACTGAATATTTGAGAATGACAAATAAACGATAACTAAGAACAAACATAAATTCAGCATATTGAAAGGTGTGAAAACATGTTCCGCGATAATTTTAGAGACTGATTTCGGAGCATGCTTGTAATCATGATTGCCATAGCCTTGGCGCAAACGTGCCTTTACTTCTTCCTCCGTTAATCCTTCCTCTTCTGAAATTCGTTTTACTTCATCATTTGAAAGATTATCAAACTCATTATTAGCTCTATGTTTCAGTTTTTTATTTTTCATCTTCATATTTTATTGCGATTAAATCTTTTCTTATCGAATTGAATTTCACGAAGATACTCTAAATATTTTGTCACTTTCTTAATTTCATAGAGCGGCACAAGATGCCCTTGTTTTTCATCATATGAGAACATCAAGTTTTTCGCTTCTTCCAAATGTTTTATCTCTTGCTCAAAGTCTGATGTCAAAACATATGGAATAAGTAAATCCTTCATACCATGCCAAATATACATTGGTCTTTCTTTGATAATCTTAGGATAGCTCGCTAAATCATAAGGCTTCACTTTTTCTTGCATCTCTAACAATATTTTTTCTTTTTCTATCGTAATATTTAATAACTCCTGCTGACTTGGAACCTCCTCATTCGGATAAAAAAAGTGACTTGCGTCAACAAGTGATTGCATCCCTCTGTTTACAAAATGATTGAGCAGTTTACAGATAGAAGGCGATCCCATCAAAACTATCCCTGCCGGAATGCAATCGTATTTTCGCATTAAAGCATGAACAATCAGAGCTCCCATCGAAACTCCTGCAACAGCAAATTTTGGATGATTATTTTCTAATTCTGAAAAATGATTCAGCAATATCTGGAATTCATCCACTGTTTGAATAATTGTTTCAAACATCAAATCAATATCCCACATCTTAAAATCATTCTTCTTTCTTTCTCCGTGATAAGCACAATCAGGCATAATAATTCGATAATGAGATTTGGCCATAGTTTTGGCAAAATCAATCATATTTTCTTTACAAGATGTCCAACCATGAAATAAAAATAAAATTGGTTGATGATTATTTGTTTCTTCAGAATTCATTTCCAATATTGGAATTCCCTCGATTTGGTAAGTTTTTTGTCTAATTTCACGCATACGCATAACAACTTTCTGTTATTTTAATATTCCTAATAAAATTTTAATAAATTAAGCTTTTCTCATGATGATAATATGTTAGCATTTAGATTATAATAGCTAAATAATATAAAGGATGCCAAAATATGAACGAGAAAAAAACAATTCTAATTTGTGATGACGATGAAGACATTGTAGCCGCTTTAAAAATTTATTTATCAGCTGAGAACTACAATGTGTTAGAAGCAAAAAATGGACAAGAAGCTCTCGATTTGATGCATGAGAATGAAGTACATTTAGTGCTTCTCGATTTGATGATGCCCGTTATGGATGGTATCACTGCAACGAAGAAAATCCGCGAATCCAGTAATATTCCAATCATTCATTTAACCGCAAAAAGTCAAGATCATGATAAGGTCATGGGTCTAAATCTAGGGGCTGATGATTATATAATCAAACCATTCAATCCGATGGAGCTAATCGCTAGAATTAAATCGCAACTTCGTAGATATACAAATTTAGGAGGTATGAAGTTCTCATCTAACATCATCTCTTCAGGCCCTTTAGTCATGGATACTGATATGAGAACTGTCAAAATTAATCAGAATGCGATTAATTTAACACCGATTGAGTTTAATATTTTACGATTATTATTAGAAAATTCCGGCAAAGTTTTTTCTTCTTCAGAAATTTATGAACATGTTTGGCAAACACCTTCTTATGGATCGGACGGTACCGTAGCTGTTCATATTCGCCACTTACGGGAAAAAATAGAAATAAATCCTGCCAATCCGAAACTAATTACTGTTATCTGGGGACAAGGTTATCGCCTCGAGGATTTACCTCCTTCAAATCAATAATCAGCTATGGTTCAAATTCGAAATAGTCTACTGTTAAAATTAATCACATTCGGTATCTCTGTATTATTGTTCTTCTATAGCTCTTTTATTATGGTGACTTTAATGTCTGCGGATATTTCTTTGTTTACCATGGAAAAAAGAAATGCAACAGACTCATCTAGTAGTGCAACTCCTCGGGATATTTTCTCTCAGGACCGGAATCAACAGCTCGAACAAAGTCGTTCTAATGAAAGCGAAATACCTACTTCTGAGAGGAAGTTAGCTGAATTCATCGATAGCGAGTGGATCAATATTACAATTCCTGTTTTCTCTTTTTTCTTCATATTAATCGGAATCATTTATTTAGCAATTAGCCTAGGTTGGAATGAGGGCAATGAAGTTCCTCAATTTATGTATATTCATATATTTCCTTTAGATATTTTTCTTTCAGCCTTCGTATATTTATTATTTGGTATCAGGCATATTTCTCAATCACTTACTATCAGTCTTCAGGATACAGTTTATAGTATTTTCCCTCAATATCAGCTGATTATTGCAGCTCTTTGGTCATTGATTTTCATAAGCGCATACAGTTTGCTTTTACTGCTCATTGCCCAAATTAAAGCTGGAACTTTATTTACAAAGCTACTTATCACCAAAATGATAATTTTCGTGTGGAAACTATTAAAAAACTATTTTCAATCACTCAAAAAACAGTTTTTTTCTCTCAAAAACAATACAAAACATATTCTCATTATTTTTGTTTATCTTCTACTTAATCTTCTACTTATCTTTGGCATTATCAAATTTCCGCAATTTAGAATCGTCTTGTCATGTTTGTGTGTCGTTCTCAATATTATTTTCGGGGTTATCAGCAGCAAATATGTTAATAGTTTCGAAACCATCAAAAAATCCATTGTCCATATGAGCAAAGGGAATTTCGAAAGTATAGATACCACAGAAGTCAATGAAGATCTATCAGAAGTAGCTCTCTCAATACAAAAATTAAATCAAAATATTCACAAAGCCATCGATGCAAAAACGAAAAGCGAACTATTCAAAACTGAGTTAATCACCAATGTATCTCATGATATTAAAACTCCACTCACTTCGATTATTATGTATACGGATTTATTGAAACGAGAGAAGACTGACAATCCAAATATTCAAAATTATATTGATGTTCTCTCCAAACAATCGAATCGCTTAAAAACTTTGGTTGAAAATTTATTAGAAGTTTCAAAAATCTCCACAGGAAATATTCAATTGCAATTAATCTCATTAAACTTGAATGAATTTTTATATCAAATTTTCGCGGAGTATCAACCAAAGTTCGAGGCACAAAATTTAACATTGGTTTTCACTTCTCCAAAAGAAGATTATTTCATCAAAGCTGATCCACAATTATTGATTCGTGTTTTCGATAATTTATTCACCAATATACTCAAATACGCAGAAGAAAACACCCATGTATATTTAGATGTCCTTACCCATGAAATAGAAACAATTCAAATTCGTTTAAGAAATGTCTCCGCCTCAAAAATTGAAATGTCCGCAGAGCAATTAATGGAACGTTTCGTACAAGGTGATATTTCGAGAAGTTCTGGAGGCAGCGGTATAGGCTTATCGATCTCCAAAAGTTTAGTTGAAGCGCAGAACGGTTCTTTTTCCATAAAAATAGACGATGATTTATTCACCGTCTATTTAACTATTCAGAAATCATTCTCTTTATCAAAATAATTTGTAAGAATTACTTTTCTAAACAAATTTCTTCCATCCCATTCATAAATGGTCTTAATACTTCAGGGATGATAATACTGCCATCTTCTTGTTGATATTGTTCTATGATAGCTGGGAAAATACGGCTAGTTGCTAAGCCTGATGCATTTAGAGTGTGAACGAATTCATTCTTCCCAGTTTTTTCATTTTTATAACGAATATTTCCTCTTCTAGCCTGATAATCACCAGCATTCGATGCGGAAGATACTTCTTTATAATCATTCATACTAGGAATCCATACCTCGATATCATATGTTTCTTTCATCGAAGCAGAGCAGTCCTCTGCAGCCAATTTAGAAACACGATAATGTAAACCTAATCCTGCAACCAGTTGTTCTGCTTTACGAATTAATTCTTCTAATGCCTGGTCTGACTGTTCAGGTGTCGTATATTGGAACATCTCTATTTTATTGAATTGATGTCCACGAATCATACCACGCTCTTCTGCACGATAACTCCCAGCTTCCATACGATAGCAAGGTGTATAGGCAAAATATTTAAACGGTAATTCCGATTCATTAAGAATTTCATCACGGTGCAAATTAACAAGAGCTGTTTCAGCTGTCGGTAATAAGAATCTCTTGAATCCATGTTCAGCATCTGTTTCTTTTTCGCATAAAGTATAGACATCACCTTCAAATTTAGGAAATTGTCCTGCTGTAAATCCACATTCATAATTGAGCATATGTGGAGGTAAAATCATTTCATAATGATCTAGAATATGGTTTTGCATGAAATAATTGAGCAAAGCCCACTCAAGCATTGCACCAGCACCGCGATATACCCAGTGACCTGCACCACCAAGCTTTGCGCCTCTGGCATAATCGATAATTCCCAAATGTTCAACTAAGTCAACATGATGTTTCGGTTCAAAATCGAAACTTGGTTTTTCGCCATATTCACGGATGACTTTATTATTTTCTTTTCCTCCGCCGATGACTGTATCACCGGGAAGATTTGGAAGGCCAATAACAAAATCATTTTGTTCTTTTGTCAGTTTTGCTAACTCAACATCGTTCTCTTTGATTTTGTCGCCTATTTCACGCATTTTTTCTAATAATGCAGAAACATCTTTTCCTTCTTTTTTTAACTTAGGAACTTCCGCTGAAGATTTATTTCTTTCTGCTTTCAAAGTTTCTGTTTCATGAATTAAATTTCTACGTTCTTTATCTTTTTCCAAAAAATCTGTGAAATCAACATCAACACCACGTAATGCTAATTTTTCTTTCACAAAATTCGGATCTTTACGAATTAGATTAATGTCTAACATAGGTTTTCTCCCATCTGATTATCAATACCCTATATTATTATCCAGAAGTCGATTTTTTTCAAATATTTTATGAAATGAAACGCACTGGTTCAAAAAAAGAGAGTCCCTATTTTGGGAACTCTCTTTTCACATTTCAAAAGATATTAGTTAAATTATTTAACTTCTACTTCAGCGCCTGCTTCTTCTAATTTTGCAGCAGCAGCGTCAGCTTCATCTTTAGCAACGTTTTCTTTAACAGCTTTAGGAGCTTCGTCAACTAATGCTTTAGCTTCTTTTAAGCCTAAGCCTGTTAATTCACGTACAATTTTGATAACGCTGATTTTTGAAGCACCAGCAGATTTTAACATAACAGTGAATTCTGTTTGTTCTTCTTCTGCAGCAGCGCCACCAGCAGCAGCACCACCACCAGCGCTAACCATCATAGCAGCAGCTGATACGCCGAATTCTTCTTCGATTAATTTTACTAAATCGTTTAATTCTAAAACACTTAAAGATTTAACATCTTCTAAGATTTGAGTAAGTTTTTCGTTAGCCATGTAAATTTCCTCCATACATATAACTAAGTTTGGCTTTTTGCCTCGGATTATTCTTCCGTTTTTTCTTCAGTA
>CAYFSZ010000029.1:0-16754 GCA_964346085.1 uncultured Mageeibacillus sp.
ATTGAATGTTAAATTGCCTTCTTGTACGCCATAACTAGGGGTGGATGTAAGCTCTTTTGTGGTTAACGTTGAATCATTGAATACAACAACCCCACCATAGTTAATATTTAACCCACCACTAGAACTATTTAAAATTTCTAATGTTGAATTTGTTAAATTTACTTTGTCAGAAATTGTGATTCTTCCCCCGTCAATGATTAAATGAGAGTTAATAAGTTCGCTTGGCGTACCACTAACTCCTACAAGTCCCATAGCTTGCGGGGTACTAAAGAATCCCCCTGTTTTCCATTTTCCTTTAATTTTCAAGGTAGAATCTTTCATGTATAAGTTTTGTGGCTTACTTTGAAGATTAAAACGATAATCTGTTGTGATTAAATCTACATTTTCCAAATGCAAATTAGCACCATGACCACCCCAAGCTCCTGTGTCGTTTGAGTCAGATTTCGCATTTAGTGTAATCGTTGCATTTCTGAAAACTGCTGTACTATTGTATTCCATGCCTCGACCTACACAGTTTACTGCCAAATTCAAAGCACTTTTTGAAGATCCTTCTATTCTTCCATAATTTCTAAATCCAAATGTTGTATTGGATATGACATAATTGCCATCACCCAAAACAGCATCTTTTTCAATGACGATCGCATGTTTATAACCAGTCATTGTTAGCGTTTTACCAGCACTGATTTTTAAAGAAGATCCTGCTTTTAAGGTGATTCCTGTTTCAGCATTAGCTGCTTGTAATGAAATATTTCCATCAACTAATACCGTGATTTTCTTATTCACTACGATTCCACTTTGCACATCAAAACTTTTTACGACAAGGTTTCCACCATCAGCAACTAAAGTCATCGCTTGTGCAAATGTTTTGACTGCTTCCGCTTCGCTTGTTCCAGCATTACTATCAGCACCGTTTTGTGCATCTAAATAGATTGTTGATGCTGTTGCAGTGCGTCTTACTCTTCTTGGTGTAGATTTTGTTGATTCTGTTGTTGTTTCGATGGTTGTTTCCGTTTTTTCCGAGGTTGTTTCTTCAATTGCGACTGACGTTTCTTCAGTCTCAGTTGAAGGAACGAGTGTTTCCTCTACCTCCTCAGAAGTTTCTTCTGTTACCTCTTCATTTTGTGAATTTTGTGGTAAAGATACTTGTTCTTTTGTTTCTTCAGAAATTGTTTCTTCCCCGATTCCCTCTATTTGTTCTTGCGCATATGTTTTTGTGGTATCTAATACGCTAATAAAAATCGCCAAAACCAATACAAGGATTAAGAATTTCTTAACTGTTTTCATGTTTTCTCCTCCATAAAAATCATTTTTATCCCATAATGAAATTTATAGTTTTAATTTTATTTATATATCTAATTAATTGCGTGGTAACGGCAACGCAAATATAAAAATTAAGAAAATCTTAAGAATTAAAAAAATCCTCTCTGCGATTAATGACGCAAAGAGGATTTCTCACTAAGTATGATTTAAAGAAACTATTTATTATAAAATCGAAACTGGCAATTCTTGTCCACCTAGTATATGGAAGTGAAGATGGAATACACTCTGTCCCGCTTTTTCACCATTATTTACAATGACACGGAACCCTTCTTCAGTGTTGTAAATCTCTGCAACGCGGGCAATTGCTTCTGTCACAGAGTCCATGATTTTCATACGATCTTCGTGGGAAGCAAGTTGATAAATATTGTCGACATGCACTTTCGGTACGACAAGAACATGTACTTTCGCCGCTGGATTCAAGTCAGGAAACGCAACAACATATTCGTTTTCATAAATGATATTTGATTCAATTTCTTTGTTCGCTATTTTGCAAAAAATACAATTTTCCATTATCTTTCCTTTCAAAAAAAGCATGACTACTGAGCCATGCTTTTCGCTTTGTTTATGTTATAAACTTTGTAATTTTTCTTTGAGTGTATCAAATGCTTCTGGAATTTTGGAAGCATCTTTGCCGCCAGCTTGTGCCATATCCGGACGACCACCACCGCCGCCACCAGTGATTTTTGCAGCTTCACGAATGAAGTTTCCTGCATGAACACCCGCTTCAACAGCACTTTTCGTTGCCATAATGAGCCAAATCACTTTGTCATTTACTTCAGAAGCAAAGACAATAATTGCTGCTTCGTCTTGGAAATGATCTCTGATTTGGTCACCAGTTTGACGTAATTGGTCAGCATCCATATTTTTCATTGCATAGAAAATAGATTTAACTTCGCCAATCATTTCTGCTTGTTTCATAATATCATCGACAATACCAGCTGCTTCTTTTGATTTGATGACAGCTAATTCGCGTTCCGTTTCTTTTTGTTTTTCTTGCAACTGTTCAACTCTACTGACTAAAGCATCCGGTCTGGATTTCAAACGATCTGCTAAGTTATGAATAATTGCAGAATCTTGCAAGGCATATTGATAAGCACCTGTTCCTGTAACAGCTTCAACTCTTCGAACACCAGAAGCCGTTCCTGTTTCTGCTAAGATTCGCAAAGAACCGATTTGGGAACTATGTTTCAAATGTGTACCACCGCATAATTCTTTACTAAAATCACCGATAGAAACTACGCGTACTTTATCGGCATATTTTTCGCCGAACAAAGCTCTTGCACCTGTTTCTCTTGCTTGATCTAAATCCATGACATTGGTTGAGATTGGTAAATCTTCTAAAATTACGCGATTACAAATGCTTTCGATTTCTGCTAATTCTTCACTGCTGATTGGTTGATGATGTTTGAAGTCAAAACGCAAACGATCTGGTTCAACTAATGAACCTGCCTGTTCAACGTGATCACCCAACACTTGATACAATGCTTGATGCAGAATATGTGTACCTGTATGATTACGCTCAGTTGCCATTCTCTTGGTTTTATCAACTTCAAAAGTTAATGTATCGCCTGCATTCACTTCTCCTGAAAGCACAACCCCTTGATGCAAGAAAATCTTTGCACCGTTTTTGGTGACGGAATGAATTTCAACTTTCACACTGTCATTGTAAATTAAACCTTGGTCACCCACTTGTCCACCGGATTCAGCATAGAAAGGTGTACGGTCGCTGATTAAAATGACTGGATCTCCCGCAACGGCTGTTTCGACAGTTTCCAAACCGTCTTCTCCATTTTGAATGAGATAAAGAACCGTTCCTTCGGCAGTTAATTCTTGATATCCAAGGAATTCTGTAGGATTTTCTTGTTCAACAGAACTTGGTAAAGCATTCGCGTCCCAAGCAGAATCTGTGTTTTCTAAAGTTGCTTTTCTTGCTCTCGCTTTTTGTTCTTTCATCAAAGCTGTAAAGCCGTCCAAATCAATTTCAAGGTTTTGTTCTGCAGCGATTTCTCTTGTTAAGTCTACTGGGAAACCGAAAGTATCGTGTAATTTGAAAACTTGTTCGCCCGTTAAGCCTGCGACACCTTGTTTTTTGCTGTCTTCAATGTAGTCAGCTAAGATTTGAGTACCTTGTTTGATGGTTTTCGCAAAAGCTTTTTCTTCACGTTCAATGACACGAAGAATGTAGTCATGGCGTGTTTCAAGTTCTGGATATGCATCTTTTGATTGGTCAATCACAACTTCTGCCAAACCTTTTAAAAATACATCTTCGATACCTAATTTACGGCCATATCTTGCAGCACGACGAATTAAACGACGTAAAACATAACCACGACGTTCATTAGAAGGTTCAACACCATCGCTAATCATGAACACTGTGCTACGAATATGATCGGTAATAACACGAATCGCAACGTCGATATCTCTTTCTTTACCATATTCAACACCTGCCAATTCACAAGCAGAATCTAATACAGCACGAACTGTATCGACTTCAAAAATGGAACCAACATCTTGCATGACGCTTGCAAGTCTTTCTAGACCACAACCAGTATCAATATTTTTTTGTTTTAACGGATTGTAATTTCCGTCTTCATCTTTTTCAAATTGTGTGAAAACAAGATTCCAGAACTCAATGTAACGATCGCATTCACAACCGACGGTACAATTAGGATCTCCGCAACCATATTTTTCACCACGATCAAAATATAATTCTGAGCAAGGACCACATGGACCTGTACCATGTTCCCAGAAATTGTCTTTTTTATCAAAAAGGAAGATTTTTTCTTTTGGCAATCCGATTTTTTCATGCCAAATATCATATGCTTCATCGTCTTCTTCATAGACTGTGACATATAATTTTTCTTCTGGCATTCCTAATACATCTATGCAGAATTCCCATGCCCAAGCGATTGCATCTTCTTTGAAATAATCACCAAAGGAGAAGTTTCCTAACATTTCGAAAAATGTACCATGTCTAGCAGTAAAACCAACATTATCGATGTCTTGTGTACGAACACATTTTTGACAAGTGGTGACACGTAATGCTGGTGGTTTCTCAGCACCAGTAAAATATGGTTTCAGAGGTGTCATACCCGCATTAATTAATAATATAGATGGATCATTTTTTGGAATTAGTGAAAAACTTGGCATTCTATGATGCATTTTAGAAGCAAAAAATTCTAAGTATTTTTCACGAATTTCATTCAAGCCCATTGCTCTCATATATCTATCTCCTTATTCATATATCTATGATTTAAATTCTTACTAAAGTTGAATCATTATTCTTTCTGAAAAAGAAAGCTGAAGTTATTATATACTATAACAACCTCAGCTTAAATACCTTTATTCTATTAATTCGAGATTAATCTCTTAAATAGTCTCCCGATACATAGCCTTCAATACCGTCGGTCGTTCTAACCAAATACCAACCGTCTTCTGCTGGTTCAATGATTTCTAATAGTGTATCTTGAACTAATTGTCCTACAAGATCACCATCTGTAGATGGAGCAGCACGTAAATTCAATGTTTCGGTATCAACATAAGCTGTTCCAGAAAGTGCGCCAGTACCTTCATCACTAACATCTGAAGTTTCTGTACCGTCTGCTGTATCAGATTCTGATGGAGATTCTGTTTCAATCGGGGTTTTCACATCAGCTTCATTTGTTGTTTGAATAACAACTGGTTTTGTTTCTGTCTCATCTGTTTGTGCTGCATTATCATTGTTGAAGAAAAGCATTTTTGCTAAGGCAAATAAACATGCTAAACAAATCAGAACCAATACTCCATAGATGATATTTCTTTTCATGTTAGAGTTTTGAGGCGTATCATCATAGACATCGTATTCCTCTTCGTCTTGATCATAAAAATCATTATGAACGCGTCTTTTAGAAACTCGACGATCATCTTGCCATGCAGAATCATCGTAGACATCTTCATACTGATCAATGTCATCCTGACCATAGCTATCATCAAATGAATCATCAAGATATTGATTCGAATTTGTTGTCACAATTGGCTCAAAAACTGGAACATCATCAGGATCACTATCATCGAGAGTTGTCACTTCTTGATCTTCTAAGTCAGAAAAATCAAAGTCATTGCTTTCTGGTTCTTGATAACTCTCTTTTGTATCATCAAAACGAGGTCTGAAAGGATCATCGTCAAATGACTCTTGTTCTTCTACTGTAGGTTCTTCTGTTTCAATAGATGTTTCATAATCTGCACTTAAAATAGGTTGTTCACTTGCAAATGAATGTTCTTCTTCCGGAGTTTCTTTAGGTTCGTTCTGCTTTGTCGAAATAGGATATTCAGGTTTAAATGAAGAATCATCTGGCTCAACTGGTTTCACACCTTCAGAACGAAGTGGTTCGTAACGGGTCGTTTCTTGAGAAACAGGTGCATTATCTTGATTTTGGAATAAGCCTAAATTAATACGACCTGTTCTTTCTGCTGGAATGACTTCTTCTACAACTGCAAGAAGTATTTGCATAGAATCATCATGATTGGATTCTCTTGCTAAATCAACGATTTCTGCTGCAGCATCACCACAATCTTCTGCATGGTAGAGCACTTTGATTAATTCTCTCTGCCCAACTGCTTCTAATAATTCTTTGTTGCACAAAATTAGAATATCGTCATTTTGAACTTGCGCAATATTAGAGTAACGGATGGTTCCCGCAACACCTGCGGAGAAATCCATCATGTGTTCGATTTTATTTCCATGATAATCTGCATTTACTAATTCATAATCACAAGTTGTTAATGGATATAATGCATTATTTCTATACAAGAAAGCACAAACTCCACCACGAGTAACGGCAGCTATTTCTGCTTCTTTCATAATAATTCCTGCAAAATATGATTGGCGAACCCCTTGTCTTGCGATGGTTGCTCTTCCACCAATTTCAACTGCACAATCAGCCAAATCGTTTATTTCATTATCAATTTTTTCATTGCTAACTTTTACAGCTTCTGTCATTTGATTTAATGAAGAAATTGTTCCTTTATCATTCGAGACAGCTTCCAAATCATTGGTTGCAAAAATTGAATAAAAGAATCCTCTGTCTTCACCCGTACTGCTAATATCAGCTCCATTATTTTCGCGTTTTCTGATAAATCTGCCATCTATGTAAAAACAATCTTTCACATTTTCATTCTGCCTATAATCAGCATTTAACGCAGCAGAAACTCGTGTTGTTGTAAAACGTGAAATTTTTGCCATAATTTATCCTCCTAAATATTTCAATATCAATTCATTTTAATGTTAATCACCAAGTATTATAGCATATCATTTATTATATATATTAAGGTTATCTAACAATTTCTCTGCAATTGTGATATCAATTTGATGAGTTATTTTAATATTCGACTGATCTCCGGGGCAAATTTTAACTGGAATTTTTGCATATTGGAGAACCGATATATCATCTGTCGCAGAAAAACTTTGTACCTGAGCGTATTCATGTGCTCGTAATAAAGTGCTTAATTTGGCACCTTGTGGGGTTTGAATTGCGATGAGTGAAGCTCTGTCAGGCGTATGTTTCACGCATGCGTCCTCATCAATGAAATGAATTGTGTCCGTAACTGGTACCCCGACTCCAAAACCGATTTCTAAGCCCTGTGAAATGGATTCGTTGATTTGCTCTGCACAAGAAATAATTTCTTCAGGACGAATCAAGCATCTTGCTGCATCATGAACTAAGCAAATCGTCTCGCTGGGATTTTCTGCTTTTTGGTTTGCTTCTATCAGCCCTTTGTAAACGGATTCTTGTCTAGTCGCACCACCTTCAAAAATAGAAATATCACAGTTTTGCTTTTCAATAAAGTCCTTCAAATGGCTTTTCATTAAATCAATTTCATTTGCATGCACCATTACAATAATGGAAGATACCTTTTCCGTTTTGATAAACTGTAATAAAGTTCTACGAATGATGCTCTCATTCGCGATTTCAATAAACGGCTTATTCAGATTACTTTCCATTCTACTTGAAAGGCCAGCCGCCACAATGACCGCTACAATTTTTCTCATTTTTCTCCTTTAACCATATTTTCTAACGACAATTATATAAATAAAATATCTAATGCCTCTTTTAAATAGCTGACATAATAGATTTCACAATTTTTCGGCAAACTCATTTTCTTTAGTTTTGCTTTGCTCAAAGCAGGAACAATAAATTTCGTCCAACCTAACTTAGCAGCTTCCTGGATTCTTTTTTCTATACCTGGAACAATACGAATTTCACCAGCTAATCCCAGTTCTCCCAACAAAATCATTTGCGAATCAATCGCTTTTTCTTGAATGCTTGAAACAATTGCCGCAACAATCGCTAAATCAGCTGAAGTTTCATTAATTTTCATTCCTCCTGTCACATTTACATAGGCATCGTATGAGCCTGTTTGAATTTGGCAGGATTTTTGTAATATGGCGAGGAGCATCATCAAACGCAAACGATCAATTCCTTGCGTATTGCGAACTGGCTGACTAAAATCAGATGGTGTCAGTAATGCTTGCACTTCCATTAAAATTGAACGACTCCCTTCCAAGCACGAGGTAATGGCTGTCCCAGGAACACCAATCGGTCTACCAGCTAATAGCGCCATTCCCGGATTTTGAACGGGAAGTAATCCGGTCTGTGTCATCTCAAATAAACCGATTTCATCTGTCGTTCCAAAACGATTCTTGACAGCACGGAGCATGCGATATTGGCTTGATTTTTCTCCTTCAAAATACAAAACTGCATCAACCATATGTTCTAAGATTCGTGGACCTGCGATCCCACCTTCTTTTGTCACATGGCCAACTAATACAATCGCAATATTTAACTGCTTAGCAATACGTAATAGTCCTGCGGTAGTTTCTCGAATCTGTGTTACCGAACCCGGGGCTGCTGCAATTTCATCTAAATAAATCGTTTGAATCGAATCAATCACAGCAAAATCAGGTTTTTCTTTATGTAAAATATTAGAGATGGCAGAAAAAGATGTACCTGTGAAAATATGCATCGATTGATTTTCTAGGCCCAATCTAGTTGCCCGCATCTTAATCTGTGAAGGAGACTCTTCCCCTGCAATATAGAGAGTTTTAACATGCTGACCTAAAGTGCCAAATGTCTGCAAAAGCAAAGTTGACTTCCCAATGCCTGGATCACCTCCAAGCAGCACCATCGATCCGCGAACCAATCCTCCACCTAAAATCAGATCGAGTTCTGATATATTAGTCGGCAAACGTGTATTATCTGCCTCTTCAACATCGGTCAGGTTAATAATCGTTGAGGCATCTTCCGAAGTATCGCTATTCAACCATGAAGAATGTTGCTTCGCTTTTGATTCTGGCTGAATAGACATTTCCGAAAAACTATTCCAACTATTACATTTCGGACATTTTCCTAGCCATCCTGAAGATTCATAGCCACATTCATTACAAAGATAAATGACTCTTTTCTTTGCCATTTTCTAGATATCTTCCTTCTCTAAATAAGGAATTAAGTCAAGCGGTTTTTCAAGTAATATCTCACAACCATTTTCCAATAATTCCTGAGCAGGTCTAAACCCCCAAGACGCTCCAACAGAAATCATACCTGCATTTTTTGCCGTTTGCATATCTGCATCACTATCACCCATAAACATTACTTCTCGCATATTTTCTGCTCCCATTTCTTTTGCAATATAAATGGCAGCTGTCGGATCAGGTTTTCTCGGAAAATCTTCGCTTTGCCCTTGAATAAATTCGAAGGTCCCAACAGGGAAACATTTGTCCATGACATCACCTGCCATAGCATGTGGTTTATTGGTCAAAACAGCTAACTTAATATTCCTATCTTGCATTTCAGCAATCATTTCTTCTATGCCAATATAAGGCTTCACTTCAAATGTAGCGTGCTCCGCGAAGTATTTCATATAAACTGCATAGGCTTGTTCTAGTTGTGACGCATTTTTGTCGCCTGCTTCAATCATTAGTTCTTTGACTAGATTTTTCGCACCATACCCGACAAATCGTTTATATTTTTCGGTGCTAATACCAGCATATCCAAAGTCATTTAACATCAAATTACCAGTTTTCATAATTGATTCCATCGTCTGAATCAATGTTCCATCCAAATCAAAAATTGCAAATTTAATCATTCTTTTTCCTTCCATTCTGCATTCTTCATCAACTTTTCTTGTGTCATAATTTCCGCTTTTACAAAACTCGCTTCCAAAATATAATACATGCGTAACATGTCATTTTTAACGACTTTCCAGAGACGATTAATTTCATTATTCTTCACTTTAGCATAATCTGTATATGGATTCACTAATTCCAAAACACCAACTTTTGCTTCCTTAATCCGATTACATTGTTGTAAAAATTTTTCTAAACGATTGAAGCTAATCATATAGGGCAATAATAACGGTGCAAAATCTCGAGTTTCAATCCAATATTCTTGTTGTTCAAACAATATTGGAAGTGTCTTTGCAGTTTGCTTTAACTCATGTAATTGGCTCCATTTTTCTTTGCCTTTTAAGGTTAAATATTTTGCTGTTCTCAAGCGAAATACAGATAGTAAAACAGGAACTAAGAAAAGAAGATTATTAAGAGATCTGTTGAAATAACCAAGTAAGCACATGGCCAACAGAGCTAGAAAAATCATTATTTTATAAAAAATTTGGCATATTTTTCTTTTTTCTATGTTTAAATAATGCTGGGAAAACAAATCATCCTCCAACAAAGAAAGGTATTTCTTAAAATTGGCGGAATATTCTTGTGCCCAAATTTCATTTTCCATCTGTAAGTTGATTTTTTGCACTGAAATCATTGCATATTTATCATCATTACTTTTTTGTTTATCTTCAAATAGCCATTGCAATAAAAATACCTCAGAAGATTTAAAGCGACTAAAATCCTCGCGCTCCGGATAAAGCCATCTGAATACTGTGTTATTAATTTCAATTTCCCCTTTTTGAACCAGCTGTAAAAGGCCAGCCAACAGCAAACTACTGTGTTGATTTTTCTGATATAAAAAACCGGCATGCGCTGCATCTAAATCAAAAATCGTTCGATTCAATTGATTCTTTTCTGTTCTATACCAAATATTACTTTCAATCAGAAACCAAAAGATTAGCACTAGACCCGCTAACATCAATCCGCCAAAAATTGACATATTCTTATTTTGTAATATCTGCCGAATTGGATGTTCGGAAATAATAATCGATTCTGGATTCGGGAAGAATTCTGCAGGTTCGAGTTCTTCATCCGTCACTGGAAAATCCTCCAAAACTTGAGCAGGAAGCATCAAGAAAATCCTTTGTTTATTGCGAAAATGAAAATCTTCTGACACATAAATAATTTGATGATTTTCTTTTGTAATATCCTGAAACCAAGTTTCAGCCATGCTTTGAATTCGATAATCTAAGTCTAAGTATTCAGTTGAGATATGTGCTTGAAAAACATAACTCTCTGTTCCATTTGCAAATAATGGTTGTGTAATCGGATATTCAACGAAAAGATACGTATTTGATTTTTGTAGCCAAGCTGAGCGATCCAAGATGAAACGTACGGTGTAACTTTGGCCTGCTTTGAAATGATAATAAAGATTCAAATCGATATGATCATCTTGCTCTTCTCTTTGCATTTCATAGAACAATTCAGAATTTGGAGACATCTCACCTTCCATCTTTACAGCGGACAAAAATAAAGGACTATCATTCCCTCTCTCTGCTAATGAAACCGACTGCACAAAAGACTCGCTCTCATTTTCTAATATTGGAAACGAAAAATTGATTCTTTCTTGTTCCATGTCAAATTGGATTTCATATTCTTCCGTTATTAATCCATTTTGTTCAAAGTCAATAGTTGACGTCATTTTCAGGATAGAATCCTCTAATAATGCTGCATCAACTTGTATAGAAAAAACGGGTAGAATTAAACTTAGGAGACAGAAAAGGACAAAGAAAGATTTCCAATATTTTTTCTTATCCACTCTTCCACTCCTTTAGATATTTTTTTCATTTTATCATACATATACTGCTCAAAGTGTCACATAGTAAACTCTTTTTGGGAATTTTGATTTTTTTGACAATTTTCATAATAGTCGAGAAAAAGAAGAATGTGTATAATATCTTTCATGAGTCAAATTTCATTAAAAAACATTAGCAAATCATATTATAGTAAAGTTGTTCTAGATCAAGTTAATCTTCAAGTCAATGCAGGCGATAAAATTGCGATTATTGGAGAAAACGGGGCTGGAAAAACAACCTTGTTCCGGATTCTTCTCGGGCAAGAAAAATCCGATCATGAAAATACTGAAATTATTATTTCTAAGAATGTGATTTTAGGCTATTTAGAGCAGCATTTAAATGTGAAACCCGGACAATCTGATTCTCTTTTTGATCCTGAGATTTTTGGATTGGAACAAAAAATCAAACATTTATCAGAGCAATTGGCTCTTCCTGAAAATAAAGATAATAAAGATTTACTGAAAGAGTATAGTCAGTTAATCGCTACTTTTGAGAGTTTGGATGGTTATCATTATCAACATCGTTTAGCAGCTGTTTTATCTGGTTTAGGAATTGATTTAGAAACTGCCAAAAGACCCATGCAAGAGCTTTCTGGCGGAGAAAGAATGCGTGTCTCTTTGGCGCGTTTACTCATCAAAGAGCCTGATGTGATGTTACTCGATGAACCGACCAATCATCTTGATCATTTGGCGATTGAATGGTTAGAAAAGTTCTTATCTTCGACAAAGTCAACTGTTCTTTTCATCTCTCATGACCGCTTATTCATCGATCGTGTTGCCAATCGCACCGCTGAACTATCACATGGGAAATTAACTGTACATAATGGAAATTACTCCGCTTTTATGCAGCAAAAAAAAGAGCAGGAAAAGTATCTTCTTTCCGAAATGAAAAAACTAGAGAATACACTCGATAAGCAGAATCAAATTACGCAAACAATGCTCTCTCATCGAAAAATTAGCTCTTATCATGCTAGTCAAAAAAAAGCAGAGAAATTACAAAATCGTTTGACCGAATTGAAGTCTTTGAAGCAAAAACAAACAACTCGTCTAAAATTCAAGATGGCTAGAGAGATACAACTTGGAGATCCCAATAAAGTGATTTTGACAGCAAAAGACTTGAGCGTTACGTTTCCAGGTCAAACTGAACCATTATTTTATCCATTCTCCTTTGACTTAAGAGGTCAAGATAAGGCTGTCATTGTTGGTCAAAATGGTTGTGGCAAAACAACCCTATTACGTTCCTTAATGGGAAATGAAGCATCAGCAACTGGCTCTGTATCTTTGGCAAAGGATATTCGTTTCGGTATTTTGGGACAGTTAATTCATTTCGAAGATGAGCATATTTCAGTCGTTGAAAGTTTAGAGTTGGTCAATCCTTCCTTGACGGAAGGACAAGCAAGAAATATTCTTGCTTCTTTCGGTTTTACCGATATTCAGGTTTTTAAGGAAGTGAATACTTTATCTGGTGGTGAACGTAGTCGACTTTACTTATGCCAATTATTAGAAAAACGCCCTGATGTATTGTTTCTGGATGAACCTACCAATCATCTAGATATTTATTCTTGTGAAATATTGGAGAATGCTTTATTACAATTTGACGGTGCTATTTTAGCCGTCAGTCATGATCGCTATTTCATCGAAAAAATCGCAAAAAAAATCTTTGGTTTCGTTCAAAAACAGGTGTTGGAATTTACAAACTATAATGCGTTTAAGAAAAAAGAAGCTGATAGTATTCTGGCTATAGAGACGGATTCAGAATACAGGGCACCAGAGAGTTCTCAAATCACCTCTATTCCTGAACAAATCTCTACTCAAAAATCGGAGAATTTATGGACAAAAGATGAGTTGTCAATTCATAAAACCCTCAGTCAATATAAAACAAAGCCAACCAATCAAGTGCAACTTAGAAAGTTCAAAGTTTTCTTGGATCAAACAGCCCTAGAAATTGAGCAAAAAATCAATGTTTGCGCCCAAAAGAAACTAGAGATGGAGTCAATGTTTCAAAGTTCTACGGATGCAAATATTTACGTGAAATACAATCATTTATTGGCATTGAATGAAAAATATGAAAATCTTTACTTGAAAGTATATGAAATTTTAGAAGAGATCTCCTAATTATATTTAATACTTTTTATTTAACTGACCAGCCAAAAAACCACTCGTTAATGCCCATTGAATATTATATCCGCCAGTTCTGCCATCAATGTCTAATAATTCACCACAGATAAATATTTGCGGATTACTTTTGCATGACATTTCCGGAAAAAAGATTTCTTCCAAGTTCGCGCCACCTGTAATGACTTGCGCTTTTTCAGAAGGGAAAACACCTTCCACTTCAAACTCACTGGATTTTAAAAGATGAATCATCTCATTTATATTTTTCGCTTTTTTCTGCAAGTATGTGGAGATTGATTTTTTAACGAACATATTTCCGAGCAAGCTAATTCTATCTTGATCTTTTTGCAAAGAGATTTGTCCCAGCATATTATTAATTTGGTCAATATTTTTATCCGGCACAAAATCGATTGAAATTGTATATTTATCGACGCTTGGTTTCTCAATAAAACGAGCTAATTCCATTGCAGCAATGCCTGATATTCCCTCACTTGTAAACAAAAATTCACCATTTGTTTTTGTCATTAATTTATTATTACAAAACAGTTGTGCTGACCCTTTAAATCTTTGTCCAAACAATAATTTTTGATTAGGATTTTGTTTTAAATATAAGGGTGCTAATGCGCTACGCATTGGAGTCACATTCACCTTTAACTGCTGCAATAAAGAATATCCCTGACGAGATCCTCCAAGCGGTGCAGCTGCATAACTGCCACAAGCTAAGATTAATTGTTGGCATGAAAACTTTTCAGCATGATTGTTCGCCATAATTTCAAGACTAATGTTTTCGTGTGATGAAGAAATTTTTTGCACTTCATGTTCTGTGAGAATTGTGATTTTCTGATCTAATAAGGCTTTTTGCAAAGCATCTACCACTATTTCACTTTGTTCAGCATATGGGTAAACTCTACCAGCCGTATCTTCTCGCAGAAAAACGCCTAATTTTCCAAAAAATTCTTTGGTTTCCTGTACTGAAAATTTCCGAAAGGCCGTTTGTAGATAACGTTTCTTTAAATTATCTGAGGTTGATATAGAAAAATAAAAATCAGGTTTAATGTCGAGATTAGAAATATTGCATCGACCATTACCAGCTGCTTTTACTTTGCGTAGCAAAACCGACTGTCTCTCCATAATGGCAATTGTTTTTTGAGGATGATGAATACTAGCAGACAATGCTGCCATCACGCCAGAAGCACCTCCGCCAACAATAATCACATCATATGTCTTCATTTGAATCGATCCGCGATATCTATCGCTCTACCATATTTACTCTTTTGTGCGGGATATATCGGCAATTGATTCAGTAATGCTGTGTTTAGCGCCATCAAATCCTCGCGTTTTCCATTAAGCAATTCAATTTCCATTTCTGAAAAGAAATCAATTTTTTCGGATGTTCCTAAATAACCTTCATCAAAACATAATTCAAATTGACTAGTGCGATAAGCAAAACCATATGCCGTTCTAGTATAGTCAGCTAAGCAGACTTCCATAAGTGGTCGTCCTTCAATCATGCGAAGCAATTGTTTTAAATCTTGTTCTACATGCGAATGTTGACTGACTCTACTGATAAACCATGAAGGGTTCAGACCTTTTTTCGTATCCCATTTCCATTCTTCTTCAGTTAATTCAAATTCAAATTCTTGGCGTTCAAATATTCCTTTGCCATTGACCAAGCTCGTATGAACGGGCATTTTTAAAGTCAAATAATACCGTTCATTACATCGTCTTATTCTAAGAACTGATTTTGATTTTCGAAGAATTTGATCACTGGTATCAAAGTATGAAGAACGCATTGCATAGGACATATTGCCTGTTTTAGAAAGATGTTCAGAAATGATAGCTTCTGAAATCACATCGAATTGAGTAAATCCATCTTTATAAAAATATTTTAGTTCTGATTCCATTCTTTACTCCGTTAATTAATATGATATTGCCTTGATTCCATTATCTGTAATTAAGAGCAATGAATGATCCAATAATCCAATACGTAAAATTCTAGCATCTACCATAGAATCCAAAACAATTTCTTCGGTATCCTGATTAAGAACTTGAATTTGATTGTTTTGACTTATCGCAATCAGATTATTATGACATGCAAATTCATCAATATGATCAAGTAATGCAACATTTTTATCGATAAATGTCTTTTCGGAACTATCCCAATCAACAGCTGTAATCTCACCTTCTATTCGATTTGAAACTAAACCTGTAATATTAGGACCTGAAGTAACTTGGTACACTTTTCCTGCATTGAATTCTGCAATTGTTTTACCAGTTTCAAAATCTAATGCAACAAGATTCGAAGACCCTCCAAGAATAATATGATTTTCTTGATCATGAAGAATTTTTCCAAACAAAAATGGTTGACCGGTTGGTAAAATTTGTCCAATTTGTTTGCCTGATAGATCATAGCGATTTAAAACAGGCTGAATCACTGACCCAGACGTATTAGAAAGTAGTACATCAAAAGTCGTAAGATCATGACTAAAGCAAGCCGCAATCGGATATCCAGATTCAAAAAATTGTAATGTCAATAATATTTTGCCCGAAGCAAAATCAATCACATGAACAAATCCGGGTTTATCTTTGTTTTCTTCAATGATGGCGACATATTTGTTTTCACCAAAATAGGCTCCTGCGAAAGTTCCATCTAACTGTAAAGAAAATTGTTTTCCCTGATGATTCAAAAAGATTAGTTCATTAGAATCGCGATCTCCAGCAATAAAATAGTCTTCATTATATACTGCAACAGGTCTCGTAAATTCAACGTTTTGATCATACAAAACTTGTCCATTCATATCCATTAATTCAATTTTATCTTGCGAAAAATAGACTAATTGACTTTCGAAAGGATAATAGCGAAGCCCTTCATTGTTTTGAAAGGTCATAATTTCTTCGAATTCAGCTAGCTCGATTGACGCGGAATCTTCAGAATTTGGTAATTGTGGTTGATCTGGCATTTTAAATATAATGATAAAAATCAGTGAAATGACGAGCAATATTAACAAAGCGATGATAATCAAGCCTTTATGTTGATTATGATTGCTTTTTCTATTTAGCTTCGAGTTCGATTTGGCGATTTTTGAATTCAATAGACTTTTTTCCTCTCCCGCTCTCTGCTTAGCGGTGTTTAGTCTAGGCATTCTTTTCGCCTGATTTTCACTATTCTTTTTCATTTTTCCTAGTATAAAGATACTTTCAATTTAATTCAATATTCAGTATTTTATATTATAAAAAAACGGCTTTATCGCATTGACAAAGCCGTCTGTTTTGTATAAATATGACAAATTTATTTATGTATTATTAATACATTCCTGGAGCTGC
>CAYFSZ010000030.1:0-16098 GCA_964346085.1 uncultured Mageeibacillus sp.
ATGTAGCTTTTTGCTACATTCGTGAACGCGAAAGTTGGAGGAAATCTCGAATAGTCGGATAGCTATGTAGCTCTCTGCTACATTTTTCGCAAATAAACAAAAATAAATAAAAAAAACAGTTCCGAGGAAGTCGGAACTGTTCAAACATTGGAGGAGAAAAGTATGAAATTGAAATTATCTTTTTCTCATGCTCCAATTATGACAATATATGTTGTACAAACTTAGACCTATTTGTAACAAAATTAAAAACTTTTGTTTTAATTTTGTTACGCCTAATTGAGTGATTTTATTTTGATTACGTCTTTTCTTTGATCAGATTCAAAATAACTATTTAAGGCAACTCAACGATATTATTCAAATCATCTAAATCTGCTAATGTTTTGTTTTCGATTAAGTATCCACCTTGTTCAGGAACAGCGACGCGAAGGGAGTTTCCTGCATAGTTGACTTCTCCTGTCTCTCCCAAAGCACTAGAACGAACATCACTGAAAACTTTGAAGATCTCTCTTACTTGCTCTTTTGTAAGTTTTTCGTCTGTGATGAGATCTAAATGGGAATTGTCCATATGTGTCAAATCGAATCCTTCTTCGAAGTCAATTGATTTTTTCAAGTCACCTAATGTTTCATCTTGTTGGAACTGCTGTGTGATAAGTTCACGCTGTTTATCACGATTGATTGTTTTTGGCAACATTAATGCTAAGAATCCCGCGAAGATGACTACAAAAATTGAAGTGATCACAGCAATTTGTTTCATTGAAAGTTTAATATCTGGAATTGTTTTCTTTTCAATTTGATATTTGGGTTTAATGTCTTTTTCTTTTTTCTTTTGAACGGGTGCTGCCTTTTTGTATGAAGCAACATTTTTTGCCTCTTTCGAATTTTCAGGAATATATTCTGGTTGTTCCTCATTCAAAAATTCGTAAGAGGATGGATCTTTTGCAATTTCTAATGCTTCTGCTGATGGAAACACACAATTACAAAACATGCAATGACATTTTTCTTTGCTTTCGTCAACAAAAACGATGGACCCACAATTTTTACATATACCTTGTTGCATTCAATACCTCACCTAAAATTGACAGATAAAAATACTGTCAAATCAATTTTTACTTATGTTATTATAGATATCACTTTATTAATTAGCAAGTTTAGGAGCAGTAGTTTGAAAGATAATTCTTCTTACTTCATGAAAGAAGCTATCGTAGAGGCACGTTTGGCATCCGCCCACGATGATGTTCCGATTGGAGCAGTGATTGTTCAAAACGGTCAAATCATCGCGAAGGCGCATAATTTACGAGAAGCAAATCAAGATACTACCGCTCATGCTGAAATCGTTGCGATCCAAAGAGCATGTGACACATTGCAGCGTTGGATTCTCGACGATTGTGAAATGTACGTTACGTTGGAACCTTGCACGATGTGCTTTGGTGCGATTGTGCAAGCCCGAATTGCAAAAATTTATTTTGGGGCTTTCGACACCAAAACTGGAGCTTGTGGATCAACTCAAGATTTAGCATGTCTCAAAGATTCATCAATCAATCATCATTCCACGTTTATTGGTGGTATGATGGAGAAAGAATGTTCCACTTTAATAAAGGAATTTTTTAAAAAGAAAAGGCTTGAAAAGAAGAAGCAAATCTCTTTTCAGGAGGAAATAGAATAGAATATGACAACTAATAAGAATAATCATAAAAAGCAACCAGATAATTCATTGCCTGGAAAAAGAACATTATGGGGGAAATGTATTGCGTTTTTTGGAACCGCCATCATCAAGGCTTGTGCCAAAGTGTCCTATGTAGGAAAAGAGAATATTCCTCAAGAAGCTCCTTATGTTTTAGCTCCAAATCATCAAACATATGTCGATGGCTTAATGGTCGCAAACGGCCTTCCCAAAGGACATTTCGAACATTTTTCTGCTTTAATTGGGGCTGACTTAAAAACTGAACATGGATTCATTGGAAAATTGATGGCTCCCGTTTCAAGAGGAATCGAGGTCGAAAGATATGGCAATCCAGTAAGAGGTTTGGTCATGGCATACCGGGCTTGTCGTGCTGGCAACATCATCATGGTTCATCCAGAAGGAACAAGAACTCATGATGGATATCTTGCGCCGCTACAAAGTGGTGCTTCTTATATTTCCATCAAAGCAGACGTTCCTCTTATTCCTGTTTATATTGAGGGCGGTTATGACTTTTTCTCTCGTCATGACAAAAAACCTCGTTTCCGCAATCCTCTAACAAAGAAAAAATTTGATATTCGTGTGGTTTACGGAGAACCTTTACTACCAGGAAATTTTAAAAATGCTAGTGAATTAACTGAGGCATTAGAGCATTCTTTAAAAAGCATGGAAGCGACCTACTTAAAAAAAATCAATGGTCAATTACGTTCTGAGAAGAAATCCTAAAATGCATTAAGTGTATTTGTAGCATAAAAAAGAACCTGAGAAAAAATATTTCTCGGGGTTTTTTCGCTTACTATTCATTTTTATTATTCAAGATTGGAGCAATAATCCCTAAATCGGGTTGCTTGATTTTGAATGTCATTTCCACACCTTCATTGATGTATTCCATTTTTTCGACCATCGCTGTTTGCTGTAACTCTGAAACAATACCGCCATATTCATATGGAATAACAAGATGAAATGGCAACATATTTGCCTTTGGTATGGCGATAATACTTTCACGAAGTTCCTCTAGGCCAATTTTTTCTTTGGCAGATGTAAAAATCCTTTTCATCTCTGGGCGAGTCGTTTCGCGAAGATGTGTAATTTTTTCTTGATCAACGAGTTCAATTTTATTAAAAACTTGAATACGTGGTTTCGCATCTGCTTTCAACTCTTCAAGCTGCTTCTCGACGATATCCATCTGTAATTCATGCTCTGGATCGGCGATATCTGTGACTTGCAAAATAATATCCGCATGGGTAACTTCATCTAAAGTTGATTTGAATGCTTCCACTAATTGATGTGGCAATTTACGAATAAAGCCGACTGTATCAATCAATAAAATTGGAATATCTGAATTGCTCAGTTTTCTAGCAGTTGGGTCAAGGGTTGCAAATACTTGATCCATGGTCTCAACATCCGCATCACATAATGCATTGAGCAATGTTGATTTTCCCGCATTCGTATAACCAACCACAGCTACTTTCGTGACATCATTTCGGTCACGATGATTTCTTGTCAGTTCACGTTGACGGCGTACTTCTTTTAATTTTTCTTTCAAAAATTTAATCCGGCGTTGAATATGGCGGCGATCCATTTCCAATTTGGTTTCACCAGGTCCTCTTGTACCTATCCCACCACCGAGCCTAGACAAAGCCTTCCCTGCTCCTGTTAATCTGGTCGCACGGTCATTCAGCTGTGCTATTTCTACTTGCAAGCAGCCTTCTTTGGTTTTGGCTCGTAAAGCAAAAATATCCAAAATGATAAGCGTTCTATCCAAAACTTTCATTTCAGTCAATTCGCTAATATTTCTCATTTGTGATCCGGTCAAACTTAAGTCCAGAACAATCGTTTCAGCATCTAGACTTTTTGCTAATTCTGCTACTTCTTCTAATTTTCCAGAACCAGCTGCATAAGCAGAGTCTAGTCTGTTTTTATATTGAACAGCCTGTCCAACTACCTCTAGGCCAGCGGTTTCCGCAAGTTCTATCAATTCGGCTAATGAATTTTCTGCTAAATCTTTGGAACTTGTCTCAGAATTTAAGTAGACACCTAAAACAATCGCTCGTTTATTGACTGCAATTTCACTGTCTTTTATTTGCTTACGCAGACTAACCTTCTCATCCTCGTCATTTATGTCAGTATCTTCGTTTTCGTCCAGATCGTCTTGTTGAAAAAAATTCTCTGCATCTAAAACTGCTTTCATTTCAGAATCATCTGTCATGACTTCTTCGATCTCATTCTCGTGATTTCTAATGATCATTTTCTCTCATTTCTAAATTATTCATTATTCAGCTTGATGAACAATTGGCATCGTATATTGTTGCAATGTTTTGTTCACGATGTTATCAAAGTTTTCAAATTCCTGACGGTCAGAAAAATATAATTCTGCTTTATTCGCTTCTTTACCGAAGACTTCTTGATAGGCTAAATGAATGGTTGCTAACATTTGATTACGCCAAAACAAATTATCCATTTTCAGCAATGCTGGAACAACTATTCCGTACACTTCATCCCCAGCTTTATTTGCTACTTCATCCGATTTCATTTTCATCAAATTAAATAGCTTTGAACCATAATTAGGGTCTGTTGCACATGCATTTTGATAAATCCTAGCAGAATCTAGAATATTTTCAAAAATCACTTGTTCTGATAACTCTCTATTTTCATCAAGCAAAGTTTGAATTCCTTTTTGGGTGAAAAATTTATTCAAATTCTTTTGTTCTCTTTTCAAAATACGTAAAGAGCTATTCTGGGTTACTCCAACTTTCAAATTCAGCCATTGTCCAACAAACAAGTCTGCTTTTCGATCAGCTTTTTTATCTATCGTTTTATAACGAACTTCTTTTATTTTCTCTCTAATTTGATCCATTTTTCAGTTTAACCTCTCTATCATATCTCATTTGGAGTAACACTCTCCTTTATGCTCTGCCTCTGTGTAAAAATTTCGAAAAAATCATATTTTGTAATTCTTTGGTTTCTTTTAAGTTCACAGATATTCCTGCCATGTAGAAAATAGAAATTCCTATTAGCCCTTTTATTACATAGAACAGAATCTGTAAGAATTTGCTAGTCGTAATGGGAGTCAATAAATTAACAGCGGATAAAATAACCACAGTCATCAAGATGCAAAATCCTAATCTAAGCATGAACGGGAGAATGCGATATGGTTTTGCTTTTGGATTATGGATTTTGTAGAGCGTATAGACAATCAAAGCTCCAACCGTACTGTAAGAAGCATGCGCCATCGCAATTCCCTGAATTCCGAAGTCAAAAATACGTGTGTAGATGACACAGAAAATTGGATTTAACACTAATGTGATAATCCCAATAACCAAGGAAATTTTCGACACTTTTCTTGAGAAAAACGCCTGATTTGTCATGTAAATAAATGTTTGCGAAATTAAACTTATACAAAACCACTTCAAAATCGTACCGACTACCTGAACAGATTCCATTGTGTATTGCGTCGTATCCCATTGAAAAATTAACTGAATTGTTTCAAAACTTAAGACATAGAATATTGCCGCAATAGGAGCAATATAGAAAATCGCTTTTCTGATACTTTTTGTAAAGAGGACACGTACATTCTGATAATCTCGTTTTACATAATAACCTGTCATATTCGGAAGCATGACTGTCCCAATAGCAACTGCCACGATTCCGTAAGGTAACATAAACACTTGCTCTGCATGCCGTATTGATGTTGAAGCTCCCACAAATTGATTGGTAAACCAATTCATAACAAGTGAATTGAAGTGCAACACAGAACCTGAAAGCAATGTCGGTATTGCCAAGAACAATAATCTTTTAAAACCTGGATCTTTATAGTCAAACGATGGCCTAAAATAGCGAATTTCTCTTCTCGACAAAAATAACTGATACATTAAATAAACAGATGCAGCGCCAATAACCCCCCATGAAACATTGATTAAACCTTTTTCGCTCTTTTCTCCTAATGTGATTAAGGCAAACATATACAAAATGTTATATATCATGACCCCAAATGCAGCCAGTCCAAAGCGCTTATAGGCATTCAAAACACCTTGCGTTAGAGAAATCAGGGTCATTAAAACACATTGAATCAACAAAATTCTAGATACGGGAATGGCAGCATTAATAATTTCAGGAGCTTTTCCTGGATTCAGAGCTGGTAATAGCCAAGGCATTATCAATCCTACAAACAGCATCACAATTATCATCATGATACTTGCAAGCGTAATGAATGTACTAACTGACTTCCAAACTTTTTTTTCTTGATTATTTTCTATTCCACCAGATAAAGTTGGTGTAATTGCCGCAGCTACGGCTCCTCCGATTAACAAAGCATAAAGTAAATCTGGTATAAAAAACGCAACATAATATGGGTCCGAAAACATAGGGTAGCCAAGTTTTGGAACAATTAGAACTTCACGAAGAAACCCTGTGATTTTGGCCATAAAAAAGCCAATCATTGAAATGATTGTGGCTTTTGCAATATCTTGTGCATTATTTGCTTTTATATTATGTGTTCTCTTCCTTCTTCTTAAAGCAGGAGAACTCAAATCTTCTTCAAAAGAATAAACATCCTTCGGGGTTCGCAAATTACTTTCCTCCAATACAGTCTATCTATAATTTTATAATAATAGTATTAATTAGTCGACGAAAGCAACATTATCATCTATATCTGACTGAATATTCTCTAAATTACATAAAAATAAAGTAACGGCTAATAAATCAGCTACCCCACCAAATGTCAAATAATTTTCGCTACACATAATGTTTATCTCTAACAATTCCTTGGTTAAATCGGATGCATCTAAATCCTTCTTCCATGCTTCATGCAATTTATGTTTTACTATACCTATATAATCAGTTTTTGCATATTTATTCGCCCGACTCAGAAAGGTAGTATCCTCAATATGATTCGCCAAAAAAAGCCAAGCATGAAGAGAAGCATCATTTAATGACCAATTCTCTGTTAATCGATTTTGCATCAGTCTCTTTGCTTCAAAACAGACCTTATAGCCTGTTTTTGCAATTCCTCTGACTCCACCAATTTTCTTTTCAAGATAAAGTTTTTCTCCATTCGTCAATTCATTTTTTCGCACATCATCAAACTGTTCTATAACTTGGAAATCTTGCATCACAAACTTTCCAAACGTAGAAAGTGTCGCTTCCAAATCGGTGTCATCCGGAAAATGAGAAAAGTGTAATTCCCCATCAAATTGTATGTTTTTCATCAAATTTGCTGATAAGCAATGTGCAAAAGCTGCTGTCAAAAGTCCAAAAGAAAAAATAATACCTTTATGTGTATTCACTTGATTAGTGGCTTGCAGCATTCTTTGCTCGGCATATTTTCCACTCTTTCGAAGCTTCTCGAATAATAGTGATAAATCATTTTCCGTTGTAGCAAGTTCATAGCAATTCTCAAAATAAGATATTAAGGTTGCCGTACTTTTAGCAAATGTAAATTTATCCATATCCGTATGTGAACCATTTGATGATAGATCAACCAAGCCCGGTTTGGGAGTAATCATCAATTCTGAAAAAATTGAATAAATTGCTTTTTCTACAACTTTTTCTTTGAAAACTGAGAGGATGAAATCTTTCATCCAGCATTCTATCGTTTCTGTCATTTCGGAGATTGAATGTGTTCTATTTCTCGCACAAAGATATGCTTCTTTGTCGCACAAAAAACATTTTCTAGGTTCTTGATTTAATCCTAATAATTCGCTTCTTGCCACTTTGCGAAATCGAATTTCTCTTTTTATTTTGTTTTCGGATGGAATGTATAAATCGATATCTAAGAGTCGATAGGTATGCATCGGATAGGATCGTAATCCAGCATGAGTTCCATCTTCAATGCTGATTAGAATTCCTTTAAGTGCTTGTATTGATAATTCAGTTGGACAATCAATGACAAAATATAACTCTAACCCTGTCTTTTTATTTATTATCTTTTGCTGAATAATCTTAATTTTTTCTGCGATGAGAATATGTCTAAATTGCTCATAAAATAGCAATAAAAAATCATCAGAAATTGGTGACCGTTTGTATGGACCCGGCAAATTACAAAGGATTTGAATGACTGGTTTTTCATACTCCGTGATGAGTGTTGAAATCTGTGATACCCTCATTTCTCTTTGTGTAACAATATCTGTCGTATCGCAATAAAGTGTATTTTTTTCTATCATGTTAATAGTCTAAATTGATATGATTCATTAAACCTAAATCTTGATTGTATTCCACCCCAACAATTCCAACTAAGAGATAACGCTTTGTGATATTGTCACGTAAAATTTCTTTATGTAAAGCAAACTTTTTGATTTCTCCTGTGGAATCTGCCTGCATTCTAGGACCAGTACAATAATGTAAATATTCTCCAATATTGACATGGGTTTCATCTTGATAAGAAATCGGTAGATTTTGAGATATTAATTCATCAACTTTGGCTTGCAATTCTTCAATATTTATTTCTGGTTTTTCTTCAAAAGAAAGAATAAATCCATGACGGACATCACCATGTGCATATCTCTCAACTCCCATTTTTCGCAAGCAGAGCTCAACTAAAAGCTCTGCCGAAGCAGTGTTCCTTCTATTTTTGATCGATTTGAAAACGATGCGACTAATCATATCTGGTTCAGGTCCAAAAATATTCGGTCTAGTAATAATAATTTCTTCCCCTACTCCGATAAGCAAATGTGCATTAATTCCGAGCACTGGATAGAGCAAGTCAAAATGTTCAACAATGACGCGATCGCCTCTTTTCAAAGCTCTTTTGATGGCATCTGCAATCACATGCATTTGTGTAAATGCCGATTCAAAACGAATATCTACATGGTATGTATGCGGTCTAAAAAATCCATGCTCATCAACATCCAAAAGGGGAAGTGGTCTAATATTGACTCCATTATCATCATTCGTTAATTCAAGTCCCGGGAACATTCCTTTAATCAGCATGCTTTTTCCTGATCCAGCTTCTCCAATGACTCCAATCAATAAATCAAATGGACTCATATACTGTTGTCCAATTTGCATGCCTTGATCTGCCATTCGAGCATAACCTCTGGGGGCTAAATGCACACTATAAAGGTGACTTCTTTGCATTCTATCTGAGTAAGACATAATGACCTCCTGACGATAAAGTTTTGTCGCTATCCCTCCTATTATAAAGGAATAGCGACAGCAGATAAATAAAAAAGTTTTATGATAATGCAGCTTTCACTGCCAATATTCTTTGCATCTCATTAAAGACAATCATATAGCCTTCATCAACACCCATTCCTGGTTTCGCAAGTACCTGATCTGGGTTTATTCCCATCGCAATTTGAATGCAAATTCGTGCAGAATAATCAGTCTCGTTACAGGTACCACCCATGTAAGCTAATACTCCATGTTCTTTACAATAGGTTACTGCTTCTGCGATATTATTCACACCACCGAGATCGGGGGTTTTGATTTGAATCATGTGACCTGCTTTTTCTTTGGCAAATAATTCAATATCTTCTAATGTATTGCACCATTCATCAGCAACAAGAATCACCGGAATTTGACGTTCATCAACAAGAGCTGTTAAATTTTTGAGATTTGTCATGACTTCTTCTCTATTGTCGCCATCTAATGGCCCTTCGATTTGCAGCTTAAATGGTCTAGCTAATTCCACCAATTCGGATAAATAATCTGCCATTGCTTCATAATTAGACTCACCAAATAATTCCCCAATTGTTCCATAGACATCAATATGTAAAATTGGATTGTAGTCTTTATCATGTCGTAAATGTAAAATTCTGCCCCTTAGCCAAGCGACATACTCTTTTAAGATCTCACCATGTTCACCAAGTTTTGTTTTGACATTATTGATCAGTGCATGCGGAAGTACATCGGCTTCTTTAATAATCATTTTATCCGCATTGGTATGACGGTCATCCCCACTTTGAGTAAAAATCGGAATTGGTTTATCAGCAACTGTACTGTTGTATTCTTTGGCTATGACATCACAAATCAACATGTTGTTGGCTTTGGCGACTGCATCGAGCAATGCTTGTGTAAAACCATAGCGAATTGCTGTATGAAGTCTTTTTCCTTCTATTTGTACAGCTTCTAGCTCTTCTGCCATTTCTCTAAATGTTGTGATCTCTTTATCTTCATATTTTGGAGATAAATATTTCTCAATGATTGGAATGAATTCTTCTGCAATGAATAAAGGATCTCGTCCACCAGCACCAGAATATTGAACAGCTGCACAATCCCCTTGGGCAATTTGTCCATTCTCCAAAATGAGCATGACTGAAATCGATTCGCCCGCTTGGCGAACAGCCTTAAAACCATCAGTTTCGACTTTTCCAATCAATGCAAAACCGTCATTTCTTGCTCCATGTTTGATGGCCTTTTGATCATCAAAATAAAATCCTGTTTTCCCTGCGGAACAAATCACTTTTTTAATTTTCACTTGCTTTTCCTCCACGTTTCAAGTTCTATTATTTAGGTCTCCCGACAAGGCGGCCTTTGCTTATTGCGTAAACATCATCAATCACCATTTGGAACGAAGCTTCACGTTTTTCATATTTTGCACGTTCCGCCATTTTTCTTTGATGGAACTCTGCTAAATCAGCAGTAAATGGTAAATTTCCTAGATTAAAAATGCGAATCGCTCCATCATTATCCCTTGCTGGTAACATTTTACCTGCATTATAGCGACTTGGTGCAAATGGAATATCGATAACGCCAGCTTGAATTCCACGAATTGCACCGAGAGCAATATCACCCTCTCCAAGTTCCAAACATTTGTTGACAATGCAGCGTGTTTCGGATGAAATAATCACTTTTTCATCAACGACATCTTCTGTATTCAAAATTTGATCATGTAACATATTGATCATTTGTTTAGTGGTTCTTAAGCCAGCCGCATTGGCTTCTTTGGTCGGCACACCCATCGCTTCATGCGGGGTTTTGACTATGACTTTTGTTGCATGGGATAAAGCAGCAACTACACTACCCCAAGAAATAACGGAGTATGCTTTGGCTTCATCTTGCGGGAAACCACCCATCCATTGATGTAAAACAGTTGTGACTTCTACATCGCCATAACCATAACGACGTAAATATTCTTCTGTTAATGTTTGTAAAGTCTGTACCGCGGCAACGTCTTGCACTAGATTTCCGCATTGACCATAACCAACTGTGATGTTTTTGACCCCTTGTTCAGCAGCCAATAGACTTTCAATAATCGCAACTGCATGGGACATAAATGGTGGGACTAAAGTTCCTGTCAACGGGCCATACGGCTCACGATTAATTGGTACTCCTGCTTCTTCATAAATGCCCGTTAAACGATCAACATATTGCCAATCACGAATAGTTTTTTCCAAGGAAACATTTTTTGCATAAGGAATATTGTAAGAAATTCCTCCGCCTTCATAAGATGTAAAACCGCCTGCATAAGTAATTTCAGTCAAAAGTCTTGCATCTGGTGTTCCATGACGAATTTGCACTGGCGTATCTAGACTTTCAATAATTTGACGGCAGCTGTTGACACCATGATTAACAGCCGGAAAACCATTGAGCATGGATTTGGAATTTTTCACACTTTCTTCAATCCCGATTTCCGCTTCATCATAGCGATTTTGTCTGGTATAGCTGTCAATCGTTGTCGGTAATAAATCAGCTTCACCTTCATTTTGCAAATAAGTCAGTAATTCAATATGATCTCGAACTAAAGCAACACCAGCGCGAGGCTGTATCAAAGTGTCTCCTGATTCTTTTGCCTTTTTCAACTTTGTACTAAAAACTTTATGTTCTGGCAAGTCCTTTTGAAAAGCGATGGCTTCTTCCAAGTCAACATCTTTGCCGGTTGGCCATTGTTGTAATACTTCTTCTCTTATTCTATAAAATTCATCATTGCTTATTCTTTGATTTCTAATCTCACTCATGATATAACTCCTTTTGCATAATTTGTAATGCTATTTCAGGATATTGTTCCGACAATATCCCCATTGCTGACAAAATATATTTTTCATCTCTGATAATATTTACTTCAATTGGCTTTAGTGCTTGTGATTGTTGCATATCAAATTGAATTGCTTCTTTAAAATCGTCCTTGTTTCCAGCATGAATCAATGCTCCACCAGTCAAAATAGCTGTTTCCACCATACGAAGATCTTTTCCTTTTTGCATGTATGCTTTTCCGATTGGGGTATATACTTCTTCTAATGTTCCTGCATGACGTTCTACCGCTTTTTTCACTGCAAGTTGTGCCATTACTAAGTCGAATTCAGTTTCTTCTTGAATGCTGGGCAAGCAATCTGTATTTTCCGAAAAATGTTGAATCATCTCTTCGACTTTTTCTTCCGTTTGATTGAGTTGTTCAGCGATATAAGGAATTCCATATTCATCGACGATACCGTGCAATGAATAACGCATTCCTATATCCCCCTCAACTGTTCTTTTGGCAAACGGCTCTTTGATTCCCTTGATGACTGTATTCATATCTTTTGGATTTCCTTCACAGAAAGAATAGACATCTGTTGTCGCACCGCCTAAATCAACAGCTATCAAATCACCTTTTCCTTTTGAATTTGCTGTCCCTTCGGATAAAAGCTGCATTGCTTTCATCATAGCTACTGGTGTCGGCATCATAATATTTGAAATCAAATTTGAAATTTTTGAAATCCCTTTTGCCTCAATAATTTTTTCTAAAAAAATATCACGAATATTGGATTGCACTTCTTCTATTTTGATTTGATTCACCGATGGCAATACATTGGCACAAAAATAAACTGTTGCATCTTTTAAAATAATCTTAATTTCATCATTTGCGGTTCGATTACCTGCAACAAGAATCGGGAAAGTAGGTTTCAGTTTCGCCAACATCCTGGCATTATGAATGATACATTCCTTGTTTCCACCATCTGTCCCCCCGGTTAGCAAGAAAATATCTGGCTGAATCGATGCGATTTCTTCCATGTCTGAAGAAATCATTTCATGCGAATAGACTTTGATGATTTTTGCTCCTGCACCTAATGCTGCAAGTCTGGCTGCCTCCACTGTTAACTCAGGAACAAGACCTGAAACAATCATGCGCAAACCACCTGCTGCACTTGAGCAAGCTTTTGTATCATCAAAATCAACGTCTCCAATTTTTTCTCCTAAATTGACCATGGCTTGCTGAAAACCATTTTGCAAATCAGTTTCCACTGTAGTATAGGCGGTGGCGGTTCCTAAAATACTGGAATTTTGCAAATTAACCGCGGTTAATTTTGTCCAAGTACTTCCGAAATCACATAACAAAATATTATTCATTCCACACCAACTATTCTTCGACTTTTAAATCTTCTTTCATACATTGAATCGTTTCTTGTGGATCTGTTCCCGGTGGGAAAACACGATCAAATCCCATTTTGAAGAATCTTTCTCGAACTTCTTCAAACGGTTGTTTTCCGACAACAATATTCCCTCCAACATAAAGCAAAATATCTTTCAATCCAGCTTCATTACATTTATCGCGTAAACCTCTGCAATCGAGTTCTCCATGACCATAAAGAGAAGAAACCAAAATTGCATCAGCAGCTGTTTCTGTTGCAGCTGCGATAAATTCCTCTTGCGAAACCATCACTCCTAAGTTTGTAATATCAAAGCCAGCATCTGTAAATGCAAAATCTAAAATGCGAATACCGACAGCATGTACATCAGCTCCAATGACTCCCATGACAACCTTTTTACTCATCAGTTCTCAATGCCTCCATTCGTTTGCATATGTTTTATTTTCTGTTTTTTCTCATCGATTTTTTCATATAAATAATGTAGAGATCCACTCTCCGGAACATAATGAAAATCAATGATTTCACCTTTATATTTTTTAAACTTTTGTAATTGATTAATAATCTGTTCTGAGGACAAATAAACTAAACTATTTGCCAAAAAAATCACATCGACTTTATCAAAGAATTTTTGTATATCTTCTGCATTCAACAAATGAATGATTGGTTCTTTTTCCGGATTAATATAAGAAATCACTCGCTCTTTCATCTGATCAGCAAAATGATTCGTATTCGCTAAAATTCCAATTTGCTTTTCTGGATCTACGTTCGCTGAGGCAAGTACTGTTTTTTCATCACAGGCCAAGCCAATTGCAATCACATCGATGTTAATTTCATACGACTTTAACAAAGCCATCAAGCGCTGATAATTTGCAGTCGTGGTTAAAATTACATCCATATTATCTAGCAACATATCACCTGAAAAAGCTAATTCATCTATTGGATAACGATAGGTTTCAATATTCGAAATACCAGATAATGTGTTTTGTAAAATGGTGCGAATTTCAGACGAAGCTTCCACAATTCCTACTTTTAGATTATCGACGCTATTGTCTCTTTCACGCATTTTCAAGTCGAAATATATTTGAATTTCTCGATCTGTAAAGCCTAATTCATCAAGGCTCTTCAGCATATTGTCCATCGCTTTTATAGCCTTGTCTTTGCGACTTATGTCTTCGATTTCACGAGATTTGATAAATGATCCTTTACCTGTTACACGATAAATGTAACCTTCATTTTCCAGATAATTATAACTTTGTTGAATTGTTCCACGAGCTACATTCAATAAATCAGAATATGCTCTAACTGAAGGTAATTGCATTTTTTCAGTCAAAATAATCGATTGATTATTCTGTATTAATTCAATAATCTGATTCGCTATTTGCAGATAAATAGGTGTCTCAAGTTTAGAATCAATATTCACTTTTGCAAAATCAAAAACTTCACTCATGCTGCTGTCCTAATTATGCTTCACTTTGGTACTCGTTTTCACCATCGTGTTGTTTCAAATATTCTTCTGGACCAGATTCATATAAATTTTGTCCAAAGCCATCAATGACTACAGTTAGAGGCATATTTTCAACTTCCATGCGTCTAACAGCTTCAGTTCCCAAATCGTCAAAAGCAATGATATCTACTTTTTTGATTGATTTTGCTAGCACTGCTGCTAAACCACCAACTGCTCCGAAATAAACAGCTTTATTTTCAATCATCGATTGAATAACCGCTTCATTTCTTCTACCTTTTCCAATCATTCCTTTGAGGCCTAAGTCAAGTAACTGCGGAGTATATGCGTCCATTCGATATGACGATGTCGGCCCTGCTGAGCCAATGATTTGACCAGGTGCAGCTGGTGATGGTCCCACATAATAAATGACTTGTCCTTGCGGATCAAATGGTAGATTTTTTCCTTCTTCTAAAAGCTCAATTAAGCGTTTGTGTGCTGCATCTCTCGCAGTATAAATCACGCCTGATAAAAAAATTCGATCTCCCGAATGTAACTGTTCAATCGTTTCATCTGTTAACGGGGTCGTAAGATAATGTTCCATCATAATACCTCCGAAACATGTCTCGCCACATGGCATTGAATATTTACCGCAACCGGCAATCCAGCAATATGAGTTGGGTATGTGTTGATTTTTACCGTGAGTGCTGTTGTTCTTCCTCCGAATCCTTGAGGTCCGATTCCAAGTTGATTGATTTTTTCTAACAAATCTTTTTCCATTTCAGCATAGAAATGATCTTCATTTTTATCGTCCGCATCTCGAAGCAATGCTTTTTTTGCCAAAAGCGCAGCTCTATCAAATGTCCCCCCAATTCCTACTCCTACAACAAGCGGTGGGCAAGCATTCGGACCAGCTTCTTTAACTACTTTCAAAACAAAATCCTCTACACCTTGTTTTCCATCTGAAGGTTTCAGCATTTTGATTTGACTCATATTTTCACTACCAAATCCTTTTGGGGCAACTGTTATTTTAATTTTATTACCAGGAACTAAATCAATATTAATAACAGCAGGTGTATTATCGTTGGTATTTACTCTTCTAAGAGGATCTGCGACGACACTTTTTCTTAAATACCCTTCTTCGTAGCCTTTTCTCACACCAGCGTTAACTGCTTCATAAATATCTCCAACGAGATGTACATCTTGTCCAATTTCAAGAAAAACGACAGCCATTCCTGTATCCTGACAGATTGGCATTTGAGATTCATCTGCCAATTGATAGTTGCTTTGAATATCTCCTAGGATTTGTTTTGCGATTGTCCAAGATTCTTCATCAAATCGTTCTTCAATTACTTGCCTAACATCTTCGGGCAAATTAATATTGGCTTCAATGCAAAGTTTAGCAATAGGATCAATTAATTCTTCTACATGGACTGTTCGCATAACAATCTCCTTTTGTTTCTACGGTTCATCAAATTGTTATAGTACACTCTACAAATCGTACTATAACACATTAATTTCTAGTGTAAAAGTAAAATTTCTTACGCCATTTTCATACATATTGTCAATTGCAACAGATAGTAGAATGCCAAAATACAAGCTATGAATCTAAATGCTATACTGTTTCCCACAGAAATACCATGAGGGACGGAACTACTGCTATTTAGCCGTTATGCCGTACTCCGGAATGTAGC
>CAYFSZ010000031.1:0-15932 GCA_964346085.1 uncultured Mageeibacillus sp.
TTTCCTCGTCCACCCGTGTAAACTCATACACGGGTTTTTAGCACTTTTCGCAAATACCCGTGTTCGACCAAGGAAGAATAATAAAGATAGCAAATCAAAACTTCTAAGTAGCCTTTTTTGCAAAAAATCTGTCTACAGGGGAGAAAGATTAATTCCAAATATGATATGATAAAACACAGATTATAGGGGGACATAGAATGCAAGAAATCTCAGTGGTAGATATATACACAGACGGTGCCTGTTCCGGTAATCCAGGACCTGGTGGTTGGGCCGCTATATTGAAAATTGGCGTACATGAGAAAGAAATTTCAGGATTTGCAGAAAATACGACAAATAATCGTATGGAATTAACGGCGGCGATTGAAGCTCTCAAAGCACTGAATCGCCCATGTAAGGTCAATTTATATAGTGACTCTGCATATTTAGTTAAAGCATTCAATGAACATTGGATTGATAATTGGCAAAAAAATGGTTGGAAGAATTCTACGAAACAACCGGTCAGTAATGCTGAACTTTGGCAAGAACTATTAGCCTTAACCCAGAAGCATACGATTGAGTGGAAATGGGTAAAGGGGCATGCGAATAACCCGTATAATAATCGTTGCGATCAACTCGCTGTTGCTGAAATTGAAAGGAATCGTTAATTGTATGACAGAAAACTTCAATCAATATGAAGAAAAGATCATTCATTCGACGAGTCCTTTTCAAGGGAAAGTGTTTTCTGTTGAAGTGGCAGATGTAGAATTAGTTGATCAAACAACCTCAAAAAGAGAATTGGTTCATCATCGCGGGGGAGCCTGTGTCGTTGCAATTGATGAGAAAAAAAACATTTATCTTGTTGAACAATATCGGATTGCTACAAAGCGAATGCTGCTTGAATTACCAGCAGGGAAACTGGAAATAGGAGAAGAACATTTCACTTGTGCGCAAAGAGAGTTGACCGAAGAATTGGGAATTAAGGCTGAGAATTGGTCTTTTTTATCATCCTTTTATCCAACTCCCGGATATTGTGATGAAGAAATTAAAATTTATTTAGCAGAAGATTTAACCTTTGGAGAAAAACAATTGGATCCTGGTGAATTCTTAAATGTTGTAAAAATACCATTAGAAAAGGCGATAGAGATGATAAAAAACAATGAAATCATTGATGCCAAAACGATGATTGGTATACTTTTAACAGCTGGAAAAGTTTTGGAGGCATAAATGTCAGAATATGAATATAAAAAAGAGAGTAAAAGAGATGAGATAATTTCTCTGTTTATCATCGCACTTGCTGTTTTTGTAGGACTCATATTATGGGTTCCTGCTGTAAAAACGGGTGTTCTGGGCTCAGTATTCCATAAAATTGCATATGGCTTAAGTGGTACGATGGCATTAACATTCCCGGTGATTTTATTAGTGATTGCTATAGATCGACTTGTCACCAAAACTGAAAATGTCACCAATGCAAGAAAGAATTGTTTATTACTCATTTTTCTGAGTATCGTCATTTTAATTTCAGTTGCGACGATTGATAGTGACAAATTGATGACTGCTTCCAATACGATTACAACAAAAGGCTCTGCGTTGAAAGCGATTCAAATATTCTGGAATTCTGGATTAGAACCTGATTTGATTTCAGATTCGGCAACATGGAGCGGAGGACTAATTGGTGGAGTGCTCGGTTATTCTTTACGGATCGTTGCGGGTAGAACAGGTTCTATTATCATACTCGTTGCAATGATTATGGCTTTGATTGTTGTCGTATTTAACATTTCCTATACACATTATTTAAAAAAATCAGCACAAGTCATTCAAAACACAAAAATTAGAATGGAAGAAAAGAGAAGATTACGTAAAGAGCAAAGAGAGTTGGAATTGCTTGAAGAAGAAGCATTGGAAGAAGCCGATGCAAGTGTTGAAGAAATGTTTGATGCTCCAATTGAAAAAGAAAGTCATCAAGAATTCGGTTTTGATTTGAGTAAACATGAAAGTGAATTCGATAAACATGATGTATCAACAGAATGGCTCAAAAAAGAATTAGCAAAAGAACAAAATATTCCTTATGAAGAGCCTTTTAAAGTAGCATTCGATATGCCAGGTGGAACTTGGACAACAGATGAAAAACAGTCTGATGCACCTGTAGATTTTGCTTTGAATTTTAGAGATGAAGAGTACGAGAATAAAAAAACAGTCATACCTGCATATGGATTTGGAAACAATGTATCAGTTGAACAAGAATCTGTGAAAGATGAGAAAGATGCTTATTCTGAGGAAAGGAAAGAATCGGTATCAGCTAATGAAAGCACTCCATTGTATGAAAAATCTTATGAAGAAAAATCAGAAGCTGCTACAGAAAAATCAGATTTGCCATTTGAATTCGCATATTCACGTCAATCTGTGCAAGAAGAAAAACATAGTGAACCGATTTATGAATCCACTAACGATTTAGAAAACATGTATAACGATGAACTATCAGAAGTTGCGGATTCGATTCAAGAGGCAGATTTGGAAGTCGTTGAAGAACAAGGAAGAGCTCATTGGGGTGACCGTTCAGATGATAAAGTGGGTGTTGATTTTAACAGAAAATCGAAAATCAAAAAGCAAATTTCTTTAACTGATAAATATATTGCACCTGACTATGATTTACTAAATCAACAACCAAATCTCAAACAGGATGAAGAAACAATTATTGAAATCAAAAATTTAGGAGCTAGACTCGAGCAAACATTAAATAATTTCGGTGTTGATGCGAAAGTCGTGAACTATACGACTGGTCCAACCATTACACGTTTTGAATTATCGCCAGGTCCAGGTGTTAAGGTGTCTAAAATCACCAATTTATCAGATGATATTGCATTGTCATTGGCTGCTATTGGTGTGCGTATTGAAGCGCCAATTCCAGGAAAATCTGCGATTGGTATAGAAATACCAAACAAAGAAACACAACCTGTATTTTTGAGTGGCATCATCGAATCTGATGCATTCAAAAATAATAAATCAATATTAACAGCAGGCATAGGAAGAGATATTCAAGGCAATGAAATCTTATGTGATTTAGGTAAAATGCCGCATTTATTAATTGCTGGTGCAACGGGATCAGGTAAATCAGTTTGTATCAACTCAATTATTATTTCGCTCTTATATCGTTCGGGACCTTCTGATTTAAAAATGATTATGATTGACCCGAAAGTTGTTGAGTTGAATATTTATAATGGTATACCTCATTTATTACAGCCAGTTGTGACGAATCCGAAAAAAGCGTATGGTGCGTTGAACTGGGCGATTTCAGAAATGGAATCACGCTATGAAAAATTTGCAGATAATGCTGTTAGGGACTTTAGTTCCTACAATGAACTCATTAAATCTGGACAGATTGAAGGTGAAAAATTACCAGCAATCGTGATTATCATTGATGAATTAAGTGACTTGATGGCGACTACACCGACTGAAGTAGAGGATGCGATTGCTCGTTTGACGGCGATGGCTAGGGCAGCAGGTATTCACTTAATTATTGCAACACAACGTCCTTCGGTTGATGTTATTACAGGTGTTATCAAAGCGAATATTCCATCAAGAATTGCATTTACGGTTGCTTCACAAGTTGACTCTAGAACTATTCTAGATATGGGTGGCGCTGAAAAATTACTAGGTAAAGGGGATATGCTGTATTATCCGCAAAGTGCTTCCAAACCACTTCGTGGACAAGGTGCTTTTGTCACAGATGCTGAAGTTGAACGAGTTATTCGTTATCTAAAAGATTTTTATGAAACAGATTATGATGAGTCTGTTGCGAAAGCGATTGAGAATGCATCTAGTAAATCAGGTGGTGGATCACCTGGTACGATGAATCATGAGGATGAAGAAGACGATCTTTTAGAAGATGCTTTGAAATTAGTCATTGAATCAGAATATGCATCTATTTCATTATTGCAAAGACGCTTAAGTGTTGGTTATCCGAGAGCCGCAAGAATTGTTGACAGGCTTTGTGAATTAGGCTTTGTTGGTCCGCCAGAAGGAAGTAAACCAAGAAAAGTTTTAATTACAATGGAGGAATATTTGAATTCTCAAAATGATGAATAAAAACTGAAAAATTTTAGGAGATTTAACCATGGTCATTGATGGTAAAAAAATTGCAAAAGATTTAAGAAATAACATCAAAGAAGAAGTTGAGACTTTCGTGAAAAACGGCCAAAGAAGGCCAGGATTGGACGTGATCCTCGTCGGAGAAAATCCTGCTTCTCAGATTTATGTGCGTAATAAACATCGCGCCTGTGAAGAAGTTGGTATTAAATCCAATATTCACAAATTGCCTGAGGATACGACTGAAGAAGAATTATTGCAATTAATTCAGCAATTAAATGAATCTCCTGAAATTGACGGTATTTTATGTCAATTACCTTTACCAAAACAAATTTCGGAAGAAAAAGTCATTCAGGCGATAAGCCCCGAAAAAGATGTAGATGGTTTTCATCCAATCAATGCTGGTAATTTATTCTCTGGAGGAGAATCATTATTGCCATGTACCGCAGCTGGGATTATCCATATGTTAAAAAGCGTTGATTTCGACTTCGAAGGAAAAAATGCTGTTATTATTGGGCGTAGTAATATTGTCGGAAAACCGACGGCCATCCTTTTGCTCAATGAAAATTGTACAGTGACAATTGCTCATTCTAGAACTAAAAATTTAGCAGATATTTGTGCGAAGGCAGATCTACTTGTCACTTCTGCAGGAATCCCAGATTTTATCACTCGAAAATTTACTAATCCAAACCAAGTTATCATTGATGTTTCGATTAATCGAAATAAAGCAGGAAAAGTTGTCGGCGATGTTGTTTATGATCAAGTTGCACCACATGTTGCTGCTATTTCTCCTGTACCAGGTGGGGTTGGTCCAATGACAATCGCCATGCTTTTACAAAATACACTTATCTCTTATCAACGAAGAACAAAAATAAAATAGAAAGCTAACATGAATCCAGACATCATTATTGAATCCGCAGAAATCATTGCAATTGGAACAGAATTATTAATCGGACAAACTTTAAATACAAATTCGTATTATTTAGCGAATCAATTAACGCTCTTAGGCATCAGTTCCTATAATCAAACAGTTGTAGGAGATAATCCCAAGAGATTAGAAGAAGCATTGCGTAATGGACTTCGACGTGCTGATTTGATTATCACAAGTGGAGGTTTAGGACCTACGGCAGATGATATTTCTATGCAATACGCAGCTGAAGTAGCAGGTGTTGAACTTGTACTTCATGAAGAAAGCAAAGAAAGAATAAATCAATATTTCAAAAAATTAAATCGCACACCTTGTGAAAATAATTGGAAACAAGCCTTGCTTCCAAAAGACGGTGTGGTTTTACAAAATAACAATGGTACTGCACCTGGTGCGGTGATGGTATTTGAATACGAAGGAAAGCAAAAAGCTATCGCTTGTTTGCCAGGACCTCCTGATGAATTAAAACCAATGTTTGAAACGGAATTAAAGCCTTGGTTGGAACAAAGGGTTGCTTATATTTTCAAGAATCGTTTTTTGCATATGATTGGCATTGGTGAATCGAATGCAGAGACAGAATTGAAGGACTTGATTGATAAACAAGAAAATCCCACAATTGCACCTTATGCATCACCGGGGGAAGTATGTTTTCGCTTGACGGAGAGAATTCCGCGCGGAGAGCAAGATGACGATGCAGAAAAAGAAGATCGCTTACAGGATTTAGTTGATCAAGTGTACGAGCGATTAGGACAATATATTTATGAAGATGGGAATCGTTCTTTCCCGCAAATTATTTTTGATATATTAGCAGAAAGAAATGAAACAATTTCTTTTGCAGAATCATGTACAGCTGGACTTGCTTCCTCAAGATTAGGCGATATTCCAGGTGCATCCGCAGTTTTTAAAGGTTCCATTATTTCTTATAGTAATGACGTAAAAAATAAGCAATTAAATGTTTCTTCTGAAATTCTAGAAAAATATGGTGCTGTCAGCGAACAATGTGCAAAAGCGATGGCAGAAGGTGTTGCGAAATCCCTGAAAACTGATTTAGGAATTGCCATCACAGGCATCGCAGGTCCTGATGGTGGATCTGAAGAAAAACCGGTTGGGACAGTATATGTGGCAGCCTATTATCAAGGGAAAACATATGTTGAACATTATCGCTTTAACGGTAATCGAAATCGCATTCGTAATGTAGCAACATTGAGGGCATATTATATTGCTTGGGAAACTTTAATGGACCGTCATTAAGCTGGAAATTGTTATTTTTCCCATTATTCCCATTTTTCAAAATAATATTGCTTGACCAAGGAAAAAGTTTTGTTATAATAAAAAACAAACAATTGTTCGATTAGGAGGAACACATGGCTAAACGTCAAAAAGCAAGCAAAAAAATCGCAAATCCTCAATCAGAGGCAGAACGTCAAGAAGCGTTGAAAATAGCGCTAGGTAAAATTGAAAAAGAGATGGGTAAAGGCGCAGTCATGCTCCTTGGTGATGACGAATATAATTTAGATATAGAAACAATATCCACAGGTGCATTGTCCTTAGACTTGGCATTAGGAATTGGTGGTTTACCCAAAGGTCGTGTTATCGAAATGTATGGACCTGAATCTTCGGGTAAAACGACAGTCGCTTTACATGTTGTTGCAGAAGCTCAAAAGAATGGCGGCATTGCAGCATTCGTTGACGCAGAACATGCTTTGGATCCAGGTTATGCTCAAAAAATTGGTGTTGATATTGATCACTTAATTGTTTCACAGCCAGATAATGGTGAAGAAGCATTAGAGGTAGCTGAAGCATTAGCAAGAAGTGGTGCTGTTGATGTCATCATTGTAGACTCTGTTGCAGCCCTTGTTCCTAGATCTGAAATCGAAGGAGAAATGGGAGATTCTTCCATGGGTGTCCAAGCAAGATTAATGTCTCAAGCATTACGTAAATTATCTGGTGTACTACATAAATCCGATACGATGATTATTTTCATTAATCAGTTGCGTGAAAAAATTGGCGTTATGTTCGGCAATCCTGAAACAACCACTGGTGGACGTGCTTTAAAATTCTATGCATCCGTTCGTATGGATATTCGTAAAATAGAAACATTAAGAGAAGGTAATGAAATTATCGGTTCTAGAACAAGAGTAAAAGTTGTTAAGAACAAAGTTGCTCCTCCATTTAGAGAAGCTGAGTTTGATATTTTATATGGCGAAGGAATTTCGAATGAAGGCTGTATTTTAGACCTCGCTGCTGATATCGATATCATCAAAAAAAGTGGTTCTTGGTATTCTTATGGTGATACAAGAATTGGACAGGGTAGAGATAATGCAAGAAAATGGTTAAAAGAAAATCCAGAAATGCTTGCTGAAATCGATGAAAAAGTACGCGCATATTATGAGCCAGAAGATGATGTCAATGAACCCGTAGAAGAAACATCTAATGATAAGAATAGCGAAGAAGTTGATGATTTGGATGAATTACTCAATATCGATTTAGATTAATAAATGAGAATGAAGAATAAATCCGATAAAGAAAAAAATATTAAAAAAATCAAATCTTTAGTTGATTCGATTCACAACGAAAACAAAGTAAATAAAGAAGTCTCCGAGCCAGTAAGGGAACACTCGGAGGCTTATTTTGAATTGCGTAGAAGAGCATTAAAATACATTGGAATTGATTCAGGAAAATCGTTTGGACAAGTGATGCGTGTTTTAAATGATAATTTTACTGATTCGCAATATACATCTGATTTGAAAAAAGAAGTTATTCATCAATTAATTAAAGATGATTATTTAGATGAAGAATTATGTGGACGTCGTATCATCAAAAGACATGCAGGTCGTAAGCAGAAATCAAAACAATATCTATACTATTTAATGGATAATCAAGGCATATCCAAAAGCGTTATCAATGCCTTAATGGAAGAAATTGAACCCGATGAAGACACTGCAGAAAACTATTTTTATACTCGATTGAAGGAATGGGATTTTGATAATCCTGAAAAAATAATCAGACATTTTAGCTCTCGTGGTTTTTCCCCTAGCATTACAATGAAAATTATGCGAAAATATGCAGATGGAAAAAAATAATAATTTTTATATTTTATCATTAGGTTGCCCGAAAAATGAAGTTGATGCAGAGGCGATGAGTTATGCATTGCGTTCAGATGATTACCGTTTCGCGCCTTCTCCAGAAGAAGCTACCTATTTAATCGTGAACACTTGTGGTTTTATTCAATCTGCAAAAGAAGAAGCAATTTCAGCTATTCTAGATTTGGCAGATGTTAAACAAAAACGAATAGAAGAAGGCAAAGAGACTTATTTAATCGTTACGGGTTGTTTAAGTCAACGCTATCCAAAAGAGATTTATGAAGAATTTCCAGAAGTGGATTTAGTCTTAGGTACAGCGCAATATGATCAAATTGTTGAACGTATTCATGCGATTGAAAATCACCAAGATGTGAAAGAAGATTTACCAAAGAAACCTGGTAGTATTGCTCATTTATACCATGGTGAACAAGCTGCAGATGACCGTTCCTATGCATACTTGAAAATTGCGGAAGGATGTTCAAATCATTGTGCTTTTTGTGCGATTCCTGGTATCAGAGGACCATTACTTTCAAGACCGCTTGAAGATGTTATTCAAGAAGCGGAAGTACTAACTGAACGAGGCTTCAAAGAAATCATTCTTATTGCTCAAGATACAACACGCTATGGTTTAGATATTTATGGCGAATCTAAGCTGTTAGAGCTTTTACGAGAATTGGTGAAAATCGACAATATTGGCATGATTCGATTGATGTATGTTTATGGCGATGCATTTTCAGATGAACTCATCGATTTTATCTCTGACCATCCGCAAATTGCTCCGTATATTGATTTACCGATTCAGCATGCGTCCAATAACATTCTCAAGGCTATGCGTCGACGTGATACGAACGAAAGCCTGCGTGAGTTAATTGGAAAACTTAGATCTCGAATTCCTCATTTGATTTTAAGAACGACAATTTTGGTTGGCTTCCCGGGTGAAACCGATGAAGACTTCAAAGAATTAAAAGAATTTGTTGAGGATATACGATTTGATCGTTTAGGTTGTTTTGTTTTTTCTCCAGAAGAGGGGACAAAAGCATACTCAATGAAAGATATTCCTGACATCGAAATTAGTGAGGCTCGTCATGCAGAAATCATGACTATACAAAGTAAAATTTCTGCAGAGAAAAATAAAGAGAGAATTGGCTTCGAATATGATGTATTATTGGAGAGTATTAGTGAAGATGGACTTTTCTTCCTAGGGAGAAGTTATGGGGAAGCACCTGGAATTGATCCTTCGATTCACGTCTTAGCACAATCTGAAAATTTACAGATTGGAGATAGAGTGAAGGTGAAAATAATAGATGCGGACGAATATGATTTAACGGGGGTAAGTGTAGATGAATCTGCCGAATAGATTAACAGTAATTAGAATGATTTTGGTTCCTTTTGTCGTGCTCTTCATGTTGCCAATCGCGGGAGTACCTGTATGGAATGACTTTGTTGCAACGCAAACGGCGCATATTATCGCTTTGGTTTTGTTTTGCATTGCATCTTTTACAGACTTTTTGGATGGTCAAATTGCAAGACGCAAAAATTTGATTACCAATATGGGAAAATTCTTAGATCCGATAGCAGATAAATTATTAGTTATTTCAGTATTGATTGCTTTTGTTGAACTCAATCGAATTAATACTTTTGTTGTGATGATCGTTTTGGCAAGAGAATTTGCGATTACAGGATTACGTTTACTTGCTGCAGAACAAGATGTTGTCATCGCTGCAAGCAAATGGGGTAAATTAAAAACTGTTTCACAAATGGCAGCAATAATTTGGCTTTTACTTGAACCAATTGTCTTTGCAACAATGCCGAACGCTGACGTTTATATCTTCATTGGAACAGTATTAGTTATCATTTCAACAGTTCTCGCACTTGTCAGTGGACTTGATTATATTTTCAAAAATCGTCACTTTTTGAAAGAACATTAAATTAGTCTCAAACCTTGAAACTTGACTTTTTAACAAGGTTTGTTTACAAATATAACGTATATATAAATGAGGGGGGTAACTATGTCTTCTGAAGAAATTTTCGAACAGATTCGTGGAATTATCGCTGATCAATTGGGTTTAGAAGAAACACAAATAACGTTAGACTCGGATTTCATTGATGATTTAAATGCAGACTCTTTGGATATTGTCGATTTAATCGTTACTTTGGAAAATGAATATGATTTATCTATTCCTGATGAAGAAGCACAACGTTTAAGAACAGTTGAAGATGCGGTTGATTTTATTTCTGATAATATCCGCTGATTTAAACCGAATTGTCACAAAAACAAGTTGTTTAGTTAAAGATAGAGGGATATTTTCATATCCCTTTTTTTCTGATTTTGGGGGTTATATGAATAATGCGATGAGTTTTTGCCAGAAAAATGGCATTCATTTTCAAAATATGGAGATTATGAGAGCTGCATTAACACATTCAACTTATGCGTATGAAAATAGCAATGAGGTGAAACATGATAATGAAAGACTCGAGTTCCTTGGAGATGCAGTTTTACAATTAACAATTAGTAATGTTTTGTTCCATTTAGTACCTGAGTTAAATGAGGGATTGATGACCAAATATAGAGCATTGGTGGTTTGTGAAGATACCTTAGCACAAGTCGCGTATGAATTAGATTTGGGAAATCATCTTTATTTAGGTAAAGGTGAAGAAATGACAGGTGGACGTGAGAAAGCTTCAAATCTTGCGAATGCTGTTGAAGCTGTATACGGCGCCATTTATTTAGATCAGGGTTTTGAGTATGTTCGTAATGTGATTATTTCACATCTACAACGTTATATTGATTTAGCAGTAGCTGGTAAAATGATATATGATTTCAAAAGTCGATTATTGGAATTAGTGCAAAGTACTAGAGGCAATAGCACAATGAATTTTGAAATTATCAATGAAGAAGGTCCTGTTCATGAACGTATTTTTACAGCTGCGGTCAATGTAGATAACAAGCGTATCGCGACTGGAAAAGGCACTAGCAAAAAATTAGCAGAACAAAATGCGGCTAAATTTGCGTTAAGAGTTCTTTCTTGTGATATTAACGGCTGTATCATCACCGAAGATTCAATAAAAGTCCTATAAAATTTGAAGTAAGGAATTGAAATAGTGTATTTAAAATCATTAAAAATGCAAGGATTTAAATCCTTTCCAGATCAAACTCTGATTGAATTTCATGAAGGGATTACTGCGATTGTTGGACCAAATGGTTCGGGTAAATCTAATGTCACCGATGCGATTCGTTGGGTTTTGGGTGAGCAAAGTGCGAAATCTTTGCGCGGTTCACGCATGGAAGATGTTATTTTTAGTGGTACAGAAACGAGAAGACAGCTAGGTTATGCAGAAGTTACGATTACTTTTGATAATCAAGATCATAATATTCCGATTGACTATGATACCGTGGAAGTAACAAGACGCTATTATCGTTCCGGTGAAAGCGAATATCTCATCAATCAAGTGGAATGCCGCCTCAAAGATGTGCGCGAACTTTTCCTGGATACAGGTATCGGCCGAGATGGCTATTCAATTATTGGACAAGGTAAAATCGAACAAATCTTAAGTGATAATTCTGAGGATCGCCGCAAAGTTTTTGATGAAGCAGCAGGTATTGTAAAATTTAAACTTCGTAAAAAAGATACAGAACGTAAACTTGAGCGAACAGAGAATAATTTGGTGCGGGTTCAGGATATTTTAGGCGAGCTTGAACTTCGTATTAAACCACTCGAAAAACAAGCTCAAAAACTAAAACAGTATCATTCCTTAAGTCAGGAACTTCAAAATGTTGATATTTCATTGCTTTTGTATGATATTAATCGAAACAGTGAAGAATTGACAAAAAGTGCGGATGCGAATGCCACAATTGCGGCAGATTTGGAAGAAGCGAAGAATTTATCGAGCGATTTAAAAAATCATTATCATCAATATGATGCTTCTTTAGCCGCACTTGATGCAGAAATTGATAAAGCTAGGTTGACGCAAAATGAAAATCAAGCCGACTTAGCAGAGTTAGTTGAAAAAAGAGCGACAATCAAAGAGAGAATTCGCTATTTACAACAACAAATTGAAAAAGATCAAAATCAATTAACGGAACTTCAAACGACCGTTAAATATTTAGGCTCTGATATTGAAAATAAAAAACAAGAGCTGATGACAACAGAAAAGGATGTTGAAGTTTTGCAAGCAGATTATACTGCAGAAAACGAATCCTTGCAGTCATTGCTCAATCAGATGAAACAATTAGAAATACAATCTCAAGACTTACAACGATTAATTGAAAACAATAAGCAGCAAGTTTATCAAATCAAAAGTAATCAAAGCAATCTTGAGCAAGAAATCAATTTTGTCACTGAACAAATCTCTGACTTTTCAAAAGAGTTGAACGCTTTAAATGCAGAAAAAGAAATTCAACAAAAACAATTACAAAATACAGAAGCAATTTATCAAGAAAAGAAAGAACAATTCGAAACAATCAGCAAAGATTTGACTTCTGCTCGAAACGCTGTTGAAGAGAAGCGCAATTTGTTAACCACTTTGGATGAAGAGAGACGTCAAAATGTTTCACGGATTCACAATGAGAAATACCGCTTAGAAACTTTGATAAATCTTGAAAATAGCAGAGAAGGTTTCCGCCACGGTGTTAAAGAGATTATGAAAAAAGCAGATCAAGATGCTGCTTTCGGTGAAGGTGTTCACGGCCCATTAGCTGAACTCATCAAAGTTAATGAAAAGTTTGAAAAAGCAATCGAGATAGCATTGGGAAACTCAGTTAACCATATTGTCACGGATGATCGTTCAACCGCAACACGCTTGATTAACTGGTTGAAGGACACAAAATCAGGTAGAGAAACTTTCTTGCCAATTGATGTTGTGAATGGACAAATTGCGGCATTTGATGATGTGAAAAAAATTGAAAAAGTGCAAGGTTATTTGGGCATCGCTTCAGAAAAGATTAAATTTGATTCCATCTATCAAGGAGTTGTTCAACAATTGCTGGGCAAAGTTTTATTAGCGGAATCTATGCAAGATGCTTTGAAAATTTCAGAGACGTTAAGACAGCGTTATCGCATTGTCACGCTTGATGGAGATGTGGTTCAAGTTGGTGGTTCGATGACAGGTGGCGAGGGCAAAAAGAACTCAGCCGGTCTTTTGCGTAGAAATCGTGAAATTGATCAATATAAAGAATCGATACAAGAATTGGAAGAACAGCTTAACTCTAAGGAAAAACAAATTGATGATGAAAGTCAAAAATTTATTACTCTTGGTCAAACCCAATCTGATTTAGAGGCGCATTTTGTTGAAGAAGAAAGAGCGTTATACCAATTAGAAAATGAAATTACGCAATTAAAACGTCAAGTCGAAACGACCCTGCAAAATTTGGAACAAAAAACAAAACAAGAACAAGCTTTGCATGATCGTAAAAATCAGGCACAAGAGGTGTTATTAACTAAAACAGGCAGCCTTTCTGATTTAGAAGAAACGATTGAACAATCCAATAAAGAACTCGAGACTTTACAAATTGAAAAATCAAAACTTGATGAAGTGTTATCTGAACAGCAAGAAAAAGTTCTTACTGTTACGATTGATTTGAAAACGAAACAACAATCGCTAGATAATTTGAGAAGAATAGCTTCGCAAGCTTCACAAGATTTTTCTCAACAACGAACAAAACAGGATACGTTGCAAAAAGACATTGAAAATTCGAAAACCGAATTGTTGCAACTTGAAAATGAAGACACTCAAAATAATGAAAAATTCTTATCTTGCGATGAGGCTTTGAAGAAATTACATGAACAAATCAATGCAACGCAGGCGCAAAGAAGTGATATTGAGAAAAAACAACATCAATTATTCGCCGAGGCAGAAGAACAAGCTGCATTAGTTGCTGATTTACAGATTCGTTTAGAGCGTGCAAAACAAAAAACGGAGAGACTGGAACAAAGCATTCAATCATCAAAAAATTATATTTGGGAAACATATGAATTAATGTATGTGTCACTCAATAAAGATGAATATCCTCTGGATAATATTAGAAATGCTAGAGATAAAGTAAAATCGCTCAAAGAAGAAATCAGAAACTTAGGCTCGATTAATCCGAATGCACTCGAAGAGTACAAAGAAGTATCTGAGCGTTTTGAATTTATGAATCTTCAGAAGCAAGATATTGAAAAAGCAAGAGATAGTTTGTTTGATGTAATTGATGAATTAGAAACAGCGATGTCTGAACAGTTTTTAACGAATTTCAATCAAATAAATCAAAATTTCAAAGAGGTTTTTTCAGCTTTGTTCATTGGTGGGGAAGCAGAGTTGATATTGGAAACAGAAGATCCATTAACTTCAAGCATTCAAATCAAAGCTCAGCCTCCAGGCAAGAGATTGCAAAACTTAAACTTGCTTTCTGGTGGGGAACGTTCTTTAACGGCAATTGCATTATTACTTGCAATTTTCAGATTAAGACCAGCACCTTTCTGTGTGTTGGATGAAGTGGAATCAGCTTTGGATGAAAGTAATATTATCCGTTTCACAGATTATTTGAACTCTTACACCAAATATTCGCAGTTTATGCTTGTAACACATCGTAAAGGAACAATGGAAGCTGCGGATCGACTTTATGGAATTACGATGAAAGAAAGAGGCGTCTCAAAAGTTCTTTCTTTAGAACTTTCAGATGCCGACAATATAGACAGCAGTGGAAATATCATTACGTAGGTGGGATTATTGTTTTTTATTTGCTGGTAGTGATTGAGTAGAAAGAGGAAAGCATGGGAATTTTTGATAAATTTAAACAAGGTCTACAAAAAACAAGAAATTTTGTATCTGATAGTTTTAATAGAATCGCCGCAAATTTAGGTTATTTCGATGAAGATATGTTGGATGAACTCGAAATGGTTCTGGTCCAAGCCGATTGTGGTATGCAATGCTCGATGGAGCTAACCGACCGTATTCGTGACCATATTAAAAATACAGGTGATGCATCAACCGAAACGGTTCTTCGTGTTCTGAAAGAAGGAATGCTCGAAATTTTGGAAGATGTTGAGCCGGTTCAATTAAAATCAGATCAATTAAATATTTTACTTATGGTAGGCGTAAATGGTACGGGGAAAACAACAACAACAGGTAAACTTGCAAAACGCTATCGTGATGATGGAAAACGAGTAGTCTTAGCTGCCGCTGATACCTTCCGTGCCGCAGCAATTGAACAAATCAAAGTATGGGGTGAAAGAACAAATACTTCAGTTATCTCTCATAAAATCGGAGCAGACCCTTCAGCTGTTGTTTTTGATGCGATTGATGCAGCGAAGGCAAGAAATGCTGAAATATTAATTATTGATACAGCTGGTCGTTTGCACACCAAACAAAACTTAATGGATGAGTTATCAAAAATCCGCCGCATCATCAGTCGAGAAGCACCTGACGCTAATCTTGAGACTCTATTAGTCATTGATGCGACTACCGGTCAAAATGCAATTGTTCAAGCAAACGAGTTTTCTAAGGCGACCGATGTTACTGGTTTGATCATGACAAAATTAGACGGTAATGCCAAAGGTGGTGTCGCCTTAGCAGTTGTGAAAGAAACTGGGTTACCAATCAAATTGGCTGGTCTTGGTGAACAAGCTGATGACTTACAAGATTTCGATAAAGAAATCTTCGTTGAATCCTTATTGCCTGACCCAGATAGTTTGAAGGGATAAAAGATTAAAATTATTAGGTGATGATAAAGCCGAAGAATCAAAGTGATTCTTCGGCTTTATTGTGTTTTGGGCAATAGGGAGTGGTTGACTGGTGACAATTCAAGATATTAGCTTATTGCCACCATTTGCAAGTGGTCGTTGATTGGTGGCTATTTGATATATTGGTTAATTGCCACCATT
>CAYFSZ010000032.1:0-11082 GCA_964346085.1 uncultured Mageeibacillus sp.
AAAAAGAATCCAGTATCATAATGACGATGAATCGTTTGCTCTAATGTTTCCATCCATTTTGGATCTACTTTGTAATCATCTGGATGCTCATAATAATAATCCAAAGCTTCTCGATATGTTTTGACAACTGTTGCCGCATAAAAAGCACTTTTGGTTCTTCCTTCTATTTTGAGACTGACAACACCAGCATCAATTAACTCTGGTATATATTCAATCATACAAAGATCTGAAGAACTCATTAAATAGGAACCATTATCATCTTGATCAAGAATTAATGGTCTTTCTGGGTGTCCTTCTTCAGTTATTAATAATGGCTGTGCTTTATATTTCCAGCGACAAGGCTGCGTACAAGCCCCACGGTTTGCAGAGCGTCCATTATAATAATCAGAAAGAATACATCTTCCCGAATAAGACATACACATTGCTCCATGAACAAATGCTTCAAGTTCAACTTCTTCAGGCAATAAAGCTCTTATTCTTTTAATATCTTCTAAAGATAATTCTCTAGCCAAAATAATTCTAGATGCACCTTGTTCATGCCAAAACATTGCGGTCTTTGCATTTAAGACACTGCTTTGTGTACTGATATGAATATCTAAGTCAGGTGCAATTTCTTTCACTAATTGCATGACGCCTGGATCAGAAATGATAACGGCATCAGCTTTTGCCTCAGCTACACCACGAATCGAAACCGCTAAGTCCTCGAAATCGTGATCTCTCGCTAAGCTATTCAACGTAACATAAACTTTTACATTATTCTGATGAGCTAACGCAACAGCTTCTTTAAGCGCTTCAACGGAAAAATTCCCGCCGGCTGCACGTAAGTTAAATTGGTTTAATCCCAAGTAGACGGCATCGGCACCATATTGTATAACTTTTTCTAATTTTTCTAAATCTCCAGCTGGAGCTAACAATTCTACCATTAATTCCCCGCATTTATAGTACTGTAATGATCAACATTTTGTTGATGTTCTTCTGCTGTTTGTGCAAAAACATTATTGCCTTCTCCATCAGCACAGAAGTAAAAATAGTTGTTGGCATTTTCCCATGTTCTATTTGTCGCTGCCCATAACACACCTTCAATTGCTGACAAGCCAGGATTATTGATTGGTCCTGGAGGTAATCCTTCAGCAGAATAAGTATTGTATGGATTTGATGCAAAGCGGTCTAAGTCGCCTTGTAAAACCCAGAAAACAGGTTCTTCCCCATTTTCAAGTCTCAAATAGTTAATTGTCGCACAAGATTGTAACCCCATACCAACTTCTAAACGATTTAAGAAAACGCGACTGATTTTATACATCTCAGCATTCGTTCCTTCAGCTTGCACGATAGAAGCCAATGTAATGACTTGATCCATTGTCAAACCTAATTCTGCAGCTCTGGTTTTATATTCTGGGTTGGCAAGTTTATACATCGTATTATTTAGAAAAACACGCAAAATCATTTCTTCATCCATGCTGGAATCAAAACTATATGTATCCGGCCATAAATACCCTTGCAATAGCCATTCACGATTTGCATGAACAGCAATATCTTTCACGAATGGATAATCAATAAACTTATTCGGTCGTTGTACTAATTCGTCCATGTATTGCACATCAATATTTAATCCGGCTTCAATTAGCTTTTCTTGCATTTGCTTATATGTATATCCTTCAGGAATTGTGACAGTAATCATCTCCGGTTCATGTGCCAGCACGAACATGATTTCATCGTAGCTTAAATCAGGTGTTAAATAATGAGTTCCTGATTGATATTGCCCATCAAAACCATTAAATTTCGAAATCACTTTAAATAGAAAAGTATTTTTTATTAATCCTTTTTCCTTTAATAAATCTGCAATGTCATCAACTGTCGCTGCTCTTGGTATGGAAACTTCCATCGCTCCTTCAGTCGCAGCTGTAATAGGATTATCTTGGTCTTCAAATTGATGTTGTAAATTCGTGATTCTTTGATTTTGTGAGCGAACATACTCAAATCCATTGATAAATCCAATTAGTGCAATTAAGATAAAAGCAATGATTAATATAATAATAAATATTGTTTTTGTGATTTTTGATGACATTTATGCACCTCATTTTTAAGACATTTTTAGTTTTGATGCTTCTCTTAATCTCAAATTATGGTCTAAAATTTTCTTTCTGACTCGAATATTCTTTGGTGTTACTTCAATCCATTCATCATCTGCTATAAATTCTAGGTATTGTTCCAAACTCATGCGGATTGGTGGAGATAATTTTAGTGCATCATCACTTCCTGCTGCACGAATATTGGTTTGTTGTTTTCTCTTACAAACATTAACAACAACATCTTCTGTTTTCATTGTTTTTCCAACAATTTGGCCTTGATATACTTTAGATCCAGCTTCAATAAACAAGTCGCCACGATCCTGCGCATTATTTAACCCATAAGCAACGGCAACACCAGTTTCATGGGCTACTAGAACCCCGAAATTACGGCTTTCAATTTCGCCCTTCCAAGGCGTATAACCGTCAATAATGCTATTGATTATACCATTGCCCTTAGTGTCGGTCAAAAACTCAGAACGATAGCCAATGAGTCCTCTTGCAGGAATTTTGAACTCAAGACGAACATATCCACGATTTGGAGGAGTCATCTTTGTGAGTTCTGCTTTTCTTTCACTCATTTTTTGAATAACAACACCTGTATAATCCTCTGGCACATCAATCATGACTAATTCTTCAGGCTCAAATAATTGACCATCAATTCGTTTTGCAATGACTTGTGGCTTTGAAACTTGGAACTCATATCCTTCACGTCGCATTGTTTCAACTAAAACAGAAATATGTAATTCCCCACGACCTTTGATGATAAATTGCTCAGTGGAATCTGTTTCTTCCATTTGCATCGAAATATTCGTGTAAATCTCACGTTCTAATCGATCTCTCAAATGACGGCTCGTGACGAAATCGCCTTCTGTTCCTGCGAACGGACTATCATTCACAGCAAATGTCATCGCAATGGTTGGTTCATCGATTTTGACAAAAGGCATAGCATTTGGAGCTGTAGGATCACAAATTGTATCTCCAATATGCAAATTGTCGATACCACTTAAGGCAATTATCTCACCTGATCCAGCTTGTTCAATCTCTTGTCTTCCAAGACCTTGAAAGCGCATTAACTTAACAATCTTGCCACTTACTTTCTTCTTTGAATCATGTTGATTCACAACAACAACTTGTTGTTTTGCATTGATCACACCATGTTCTATTTTACCAATTGCAATACGTCCAATATATGGATCATAATCAATGTTGGAAACCAGCATTTGGAATTTTTCTTCTTCATTTCCTGAAGGTTCAGGAATATAATCGACAATAGCTTTGAATACTGGCTCAATCGAGCTTTCCGCAATTAATTCAGGGGTGATTTCGTCTGGCATTTCAGTAAATGCAACACCGTCTTTTCCGGAAGCATAAAGCACTGGGAAATCAATTTGTTCATCCGTAGCATCTAATTCAATGAATAATTCATAGATTAAATCGAGCACTTCTGCAGGTCTTGCATTTGGTCGATCGATTTTATTGATAACAACGATTGGTTTTAGCTTTTTTTCTAGTGTTTTATGCAAGACAAAACGAGTTTGCGGCATAGGACCATCAAATGCGTCTACGATGAGTAAGACGCCGTCAACCATTTTTAAGACGCGTTCAACTTCTCCTCCGAAGTCAGCATGGCCCGGCGTATCCACGATGTTAATACGATGTTCTTTGTACTGTACAGCCGTATTTTTCGACAAAATCGTGATTCCTCTTTCTCGCTCCAAATCATTGGAGTCCATAACTTGTTCCACAATTTTCTGATGGCTGTTAAAAATTCCACTTTGTTGAAGCAAAGCATCAACTAACGTTGTTTTGCCATGGTCAACATGGGCAATAATTGCAACATTACGAATGTTTTTCATCTATTTTCTATCTCTATTTCTAAAAATTTCACTTAGTTCTTGATCTCGCTGACGATTGCGCCAAATAAAATGAATTGGTGTCCCATCAAAACCGAAGTTCAATCTAAATTGATTTTCTAAGTATCTTTCATAAGAAAAATGCAGTAAATCTTTATTATTTACGAAGAAAACAAAAGTTGGTGGCCCAACAGAAACTTGTGTTGCATAAAGAATTTTGAGTCTTCTACCTTTATCTTGCGGTGTTGGATTCATCGCCATCGCCTCTGCTAACACTTCATTAATAACAGTTGTGGACAGGCGTCTTTGTGATTCTTCGTAGACTTCATTAACGAATTTAAAAATACGCTCAATGCGTTGTCCAGACAAGGCTGAAACAAAAATAACTGGTGCATAAGTCATAAAACTAAATCGCAAACGAATATCTTTCTCGATTTCAGCCATGACCTTTTCTTTTTCTTCAATCAAATCCCATTTGTTGATAACAAAAACAGAAGCTTTCCCATTATTATGAGCTAAGCCTGCTACTTTCGTATCCTGCTCAGTGATTCCTTCTTGCGCATCAATCATAATGAGGCAAACATCTGAACGTTTTACCGCAGCTTCTGTACGCAAATTACTGTATTTTTCGATACGGTCATGAATTTTACTTTGGCGTCTCAGGCCAGCGGTATCAATTAAACGATAGGCTTGATCATTTAAATCGAAATCAACGTCAATCGCATCTCTTGTTGTCCCCGCTACATTGGAAACAATCGAACGTTCTTCTGCGAGCAGATAATTAATTAAAGAAGATTTTCCAACATTCGGTTTGCCGATAACCGCAACAGAAATTCTATCATCTTCTATGTCTTCCACTTCTTTTTCTGGTAACAATTCGACAATCGCATCCAATACTTCTGAAAAACCCATACGATTCGCAGAAGAAATTGGAAAATAATCACCTAAACCCAATTGATAAAAATCATAAATCTCAGGTGGTAAATTCGCTGGTTGATCACATTTGTTAATGACCAGAATAATCGGTTTTGAAGAACGTCTTAAATAATTTGCGATTTCATGATCTGCTGGATGTAGTCCTGACTTCATATCACACATAAAAAGAATAACATCAGCGGTATCAATTGCTATTTCCGCTTGTGTTTTCATAGAAGCCAAAATATTATCTGTAATTTCAGGCTCAATACCACCTGTATCAATTAAAGTCATTTCATGTCCCAGCCACTCAGTATCAGCATAAATTCGATCTCTGGTAACACCTGGAGTATCATGAACAATCGAAATTCTTTCTCCAATAATTGCATTGAAAAAAGTTGATTTACCTACATTAGGTCTTCCAATTACAGCTACAATAGGTTTTATCATCATAAACTCCTTTTCGTCTTGATGTTTTTGAAACATAAAAAAGCAGCGAATATTGATACGTCCGCTGCCCTCTTAAACATTAATCAAAAATAAGAATTAAATCTCTTGCTCGATAACTTCACGGCCATCATAATAGCCACAGTTTTTACAAACACGATGGCTCATTTTTAACTCATGACATTGTGGACATTCCACTAGACCCGGTGCTCTCAATTTCCAATTTCTACGTGAGCGTCTAGATCTCATCTTTGACCATCTTCTCTTTGGAACTGCCATATATATCAACCTCCATCTATCCCTAAAACAATAACGCTTAAGAAATATAATATATATTAGACTTTGTGTCAAGTCTTAGTTTTAACTATTTTACATTTTTACCTATATTAAAACGAATCAACATCGGGTGATTCAAAAATCTAATTTTCCGTTTCAACTTTTAGTTGTAATTTTGTACTAATCTTCTCTTGATTAGCAAAACTGAGTGAATACGCAAGACGAATTTCACCACCATTTTCTGATAAATCACCGAAAACTTCATTCGTTACAATTGATATATCCAGAAGACCAAATGGTGTTTCCATTTGCGTCATATGATGATTTCCTGATTCGAATAGAACATTCATTTGCACGGCACCACGACGCAAGAAATGAATATTGCCATCCTTTGTGACGCGCAAGCTGGTTGTGGTTCCTTCCATACCTGTCGCTTCACTTTCGTCATAGCTCACTGTCCACTCTTTAGTTTTAGCATCCTGCGTCAATTTTCCCATACTCATCAATTTGATGGGGTCAGCAGTTTCTCCAGAGGTCCATTGTTCGCTGATTAAATTTATTCTTGCTTTTTTTTCAGTATTCATTCTAATTTTCTCTTTTTAATAATTAGGATCCGACTTGGCAGCCGGATCCTAGCATAATATTTTTATTTTTTTACTCGTGTTAACCAGTAATTTTTGCAGTATCTAAAGCAATCTTTAATTCTTCATTTGTTCTGATAACAAAAACTTTTACTTTAGAATTTTCTGTTGAAATTAAGCGATCTTCTTTTTTGCGAATTGCATTTTCTTCCCAATCGATATCAACACCTAAATAATCTAAGCCTCTTAAGATTCCTTCACGAACATTATGTGCATTTTCGCCGATGCCAGCTGTGAAAACAATCGCATCTACACCGCCTAAAGCTGCTACATAAGAACCGATAACTTTACGGCATTGATAGAAAAGCATATCCAACGTTAAAGCTGCTCTTTCATTGCCTTCGGCTTTCGCTGCTTCTAAGTCTCTACAATCAGAACCTACACCTGAAACGCCCAAGAAACCAGATTTCTTGTTCATCAAAGCATCCACTTCATCAGCAGATAAGTTCTCTTGATTCATTAAGAAAGTAACAATTGCTGGATCCATATCACCGCATCGTGTTCCCATTGGAACACCTGCTAAAGGTGTCATACCCATTGTTGTATCGATGCATTTTCCTGCTTTAACAGCAGAAATTGATGAACCATTTCCTAAATGGCATGTAATAATATTTGCATCAGGATTTCCTAATAATTCGTAAGTTTTTCCTGAAACATATGAATGAGATGTCCCATGGAAACCATAACGGCGAATACCATGTTTTTCATATAATTCATATGGTAAAGCATACATATATGCTTCAGCAGGAATTGTTTGATGGAATGCTGTATCGAAAACGGCAACTTGAGGGATACCAGGCATTGCTGCTTCGCAAGCTTCAATACCCATCATATTTGCAGGGTTATGTAATGGTGCTAATGGATAGCATGCTTTAATCGCTTCTTTTACTTCTTCAGTAATCAATACGGATTCAGCAAATTTTTCACCGCCATGAACAACTCTGTGTCCAACTGCATTTACTTCTTCTAAACTTTTTAATACACCATGTTCTTCAGATAAGATTGCATCGATAACTAATTGAACAGCAACTGTGTGATTTGGCATTTCTGTTTTCAAATCAAACTCTTTGCCTGTGTGTGCTTCATGATGAAGATTTGATCCTTCAATCCCAATTCTTTCACATAAACCATTTGCTAGAACGGATTGCTTTTCACCTTCTAAATCAAATAATTGATATTTTAATGAGGAACTTCCTGCATTAACAACTAAAATTTTCATAATTAATTTCTCCTTGTTTGACTTTATGCATTCTGTGCTTGTACAGAAGTAATAGCAACAACACCAACGATATCATCAGCAGAACAGCCTCTAGATAAGTCATTAACTGGTTTTGCAATACCTTGTAATAAAGGACCATATGCTTCAGATTGACCTAAATATTGAACTAATTTATAAGCAATATTTCCTGTGTTTAAGTCTGGGAAAACGAGAACATTGGCTTCACCTTGTACTTTATTGCCAGGAGCTTTTTTCTCACTTGTTGCAGGTACAACAGCTGCATCAATTTGCATTTCACCGTCTAAACGTAATTCAGGAGCTTTTTCTTTAGCTAATCTAGTCGCTTCAATCATTTTATCAACTAAAGGATTTTTTGCACTTCCATATGTTGAATAAGAAGTCATTGCAACAACTGGCTCTACACCTAATAATTCACGGCAAGAAGCGGCAGAAGAAATAGCAATTTCTGAAACTTGATCAGCATCAGGATTTTCATTTAAACCTGAGTCTGCAAAAATGAATGATCCATCAGCACCTAATTCTGTCTGTGTAACCATGACGAAGAAAGCAGAAACTAATTTTGCGCCTGGTTTTGTTTTTAAGATTTGTAAAGCAGGACGTAATGTATCCGCTGTTGTATTCACTGCACCAGCAACTAAACCATCAGCGTATCCTTCTTTAACCAACATCATGCCGAAGTATGTATAATTGCGCATCATTTCAGCAGCTTTTTCAATTGAAACGCCTTTTTTCTTACGCATTTCGAAAAATTTCTCAGTAAATTCTTCTGTTTTTTCATATGTTTCAGGATCAATAAAAGTTGCTCCATCCAATGAAAGATCAGGCGTTACTTTTCTGATTTTTTCTTCTTTACCAACTAAAATCAAATCTGCAATTTCGCGCTCTAAAATTTTAGCGGCAGCAGTTGTGACACGTTGATCATCTGTTTCTACTAAAACAATTGTTTTCTTGTCCAATTGTGCTTTTGAAATAATTTTTTCAATAAAATTCGACATATAAACCTCTTTCAAATGTAATCAAAAATTTATTAGATTTTCATAATTTTTCTTCTAAGAGTATAATACAAGGAGTATGTTCATTCAAATAAAAAATGCAATAAATAGTATATTTATTAACAGAGGAGAAAAACCATGAAAATCACTCAAAAAAACATCTTAGTCGATTATGATCAAGCAATTATTTCTTATACATTGGAAAACGAAAATGGCATGTCTGTTTCTCTTTTGAATTATGGTTTGACGATCACTAATTTATTCGTCCCTGATAGAAAACAGCAAAGTGTAGACATTGTATTGGGTTATCAAAATCTGAATGATTATATTGATAATGAGTTCTGCTTTGGATCAACGATTGGGCGTTTTGCCAATCGCATTGCCAAAGGGTATTTTTCCTTTGAGGGAAAAGAATATCAACTTGAAATAAATGATGGTGAAAATCATTTGCACGGTGGCTCACATGGTTATTGGGCTAAATGTTGGAATCATATTCCTTCAGAAGATGCTTTAGTCTTTACCCTAGATAGTCCAGACGGTGATGCTGGATATCCAGGGGATTTATCATGCCGAGTCGAATTTGTTCTAACGGATAAGAATGAATTAGTCATCAGGTATAAAGCTAGTTCGGATACGAAAGCATTCGCAAACTTTACGAATCATTCTTATTTTAATTTAGAAGGACATGATGCATCTAGTGTTTTTGATAATGAATTGCAAATCCATGCTTCGTCTATTACTGAGATTGATAACACATCGATTCCTACTGGACATCTTCTTCCTGTTGAAAACACGCCATTTGATTTTTCTGTTGCAAAGAAGATTGGAAGAGATATTGGTGAATCGCATCCTCAATTAGAAATCGCTGGTGGATATGATCATAATTATGTGCTCGACCAATCTGTCGATAAACAAATTGTCGCCTATTCAGAAAAGACTGGTATCGAGATGTCTGTTAGCACAACCTGCCCTGGTGTACAGCTATATACTTCTAATTTCGTTAATAATTCGAGAATTGAAAAAACAGGATCGCCTTGTCAGAAACAAAGCGCATTTTGTGTCGAGACACAGTACTTCCCTGATGCGATTAATCATGATAATTTTGATCTTCCAATTATCACCCCTGATCATCCTTTTGAAGAAAAAACCGTATTTACGTTTGGAGTACGTTAATTTTGATGAATCCAGGTTTGATTGTTGTGCCGAGTAGTGACAATGAATAGGATGTTACGAATTGTCACTATATCTCATGTTGTTATACATAAAAAAGCTGCCCGTCTTCACTGATCAAGTACATTTAAGGCAGCTTCTATCGTTATTATAATCAAATTATTCTAATATGGAAAAACATAGCCTCCAACTGAACGGATTTGTACAATATGGCAGGCGTTTTCACCTAATACTTTTTCTACATCAGCTTTAAATGCACTCAGAATTTCTACTGGAACAAATGCTTGAATCGTTCCGGCAAATCCGCCACCATGTACACGCACTGCACCTTGACCTGCTAGTGATAATTTAGCAATAGCTTGGGCAACCGCCATCTCTTGATGCTTTTCAGCCCCTTTTACAGTCACATTTTGTAAATACTGCCATGATGAAATGCCCGATTCATCAATCTTCTTCAAAAATCCTGAGAAATCTTTTGCTTCAATTGCCATTTTAGCAACTTCAACACGTTCATTTTCTGAATAATAATGAATCGCTCTGAGTAAAGCCCGATCTCCAACTTCTTGGCGAATCATAGCGACATTACCGATTACATCGCTCTCTTCCACCTGACTGAGCACTTCTGAATCAAAAAACGCGGACACTGCTTTCATCTCATATGGAATAGCGGCATATTCATGAGTTAAATCAGCATGATCTGCGCCTGTATCAATAATACACAAAGCATAATTTTCGGCTTGTAAATTTAAATCAAGTTTTTCAATCACAGGATTTTCTTTGTCAAAAAAGTCAATGAAAACAGCTGCTCCAACAGCCGATGCCATTTGATCCATTAAGCCTGAAGGCTTACCGAAAAATTGATTCTCAGCAATTTGCCCTATTTTGGCCCATGTAATAGCAGACTCTTTATCATCAGCCCAAAAATGATTCATGATAACAGCTAACAAAACTTCACATGCAGCCGAAGAAGATAAACCGGAACCAGGTAAAACATTCGATTGGCAATAAATATTTAATCCCTTTGGTTCATATCCCTTTTTCGAAAAACAAGCGGCAACTCCTTTCAGCAATGCTAAAGTTGTACCATGCTCTTTTTCTGATGGATTAAGGTCATTTAAATCTAAAACAATTTCATCCCAACCAGCAGAGATAAATCTGATTTCAAATTTCTCAGTCGGGGCTGCACATGCCCATATGTCCAAATTGACTGCAGCTGCGATAACTTTACCATTTTGATGATCTGTGTGATTTCCAATCAATTCAGTGCGTCCAGGCGCAGAGAAAAACGAAACTTCTGTATTCTCGTCAGCATCAAATAATTTTTGATATTCATGCAAAACAGACAAGAATCGAGTTTTCACACCATCTGGAATCGATTGATTTTCGGGGATAACCAATAGTTTTCGAAATTCAGCATCAAGCGATCCGTTCTCAAGTTGTTTCTTCCATGTAGAAATAGTTATCATATTCACTCCAATT
>CAYFSZ010000032.1:11182-15196 GCA_964346085.1 uncultured Mageeibacillus sp.
TTTTTAATAATTACTTAAGAAATAAGCCACTTAATAGTACATGAATTTGATCAGATGCGTAGAAGATATACTGTGCGTTTGCATCTTCTGAATTTTGATAAAACAATAGATTCAAGTCATTAAATTCATTTTTATATTGACGTGGAATTAATCCATTAGTAATTGCCGTCAATAAACTTTCCGCCTCTGCATCTATTTCACTAGAATTCTTCACTAAGTATTCAGAAAACATTGCCATCGAAGAAATGTCAATCATATCACTCATACTTTGCATAGAACTTGCGTGATAATATTGACTAAGTACATTATTTTGTAATAGAGCTCTTTTATAAAAACCTAGAGTATCCGTATTAACATAATCGACAGATTGGAATAATATTTTAACATTGTCATAAGTTGAAACTGCAAAAGCTTGGGATCCAGTCGCCACATAGTTTTGTAAATCAGAGTATATTCCTAATGGATAAAATTGAGTCCCTGCTTCAATCGAATCACCGATTAAATGATCCCATTTGTCAAAAACCGGAATCCATTTTTCATCAATTAGAGAAAATGATTTCAGAACAAATAAATTAACATCAGACAAACGAATAATTTTTTCTTCTCGATAAGGATCAACCAATTCAGGATTTTCAGTCGGCTGATCTGAAGAAGAAGTTTCAGGATATAAAATACGTTCTACATTAATATCATCATTAGGCTCTAGAGTTTCTCCCTCAAAGTATGGCCAAACACGTTCCATCACTTCTTTAATTTGATTGAATAGTTGTTTCGATGGATTATTGTTATAAGCCGTCAACAGAATTTCCGCATATTCTAAATCTGCTGCCCAAGTATTCTGTTCTAACTCCAATATCTCTCCGTTTATATTAACTTTTGTCGCCCATTCATTTTCAAATTTAAAAAGGGTTGTCATCATTTCATTCCACTGTTTGAATTCTTTGATTTGATTTGAAGCAGCTAAATATCTCCCCCACAAAAACTGATTTTCCAAGTTAACTTCATTATTTTCCTGATTGGTTTCTCTATCCACGATAGAAATTGAATCAATGATTGCCTGATACGAAGCATTCTTTCCATCAATTTCAAATTCTTGCAAAAAGTTTTCTCGAAAAGTTTCCTCAACAATACCACTTGATTGATTCATTCGATCCGCAATACTTTGTCTGTCCCACATACTAAATCGTCGATTTTCCAAAGGTTCATTCTTATTCGAAGTATTTAAGAACCCTGGATAAAAGAACAAAAGAATACATATCACGATTAAAACTCCAATGCTAATCAGTATAATATTTCTTTTGTTGATGAATCTTTCTTGCATATTGCACCTCAAATTATCTATGATGAAACTATCTATTTATTTTAGAAGAAATTTATAAATTATCAAAGTGGGAGATTTATGGAAGTCAACGGAATCATTGCAGAATACAATCCTTTTCATAATGGTCATTTGTATCAAATAGAAGAAATCAAGAAGCAAAACCAGCGTGCTTTTATCATGGTCATTCTTTCAGGATATTTTTGTCAGCGTGGTGAACCAGCTATTGTCTCCCCCAGAGCACGTGCAGAGATGGCTTTGAAACAAGGCGCAGATGTGGTCTTGCAATTACCCACCTATGCTTCGCTCGGTTCAGCAGAAATCTTTGCAAGCACAGCGTCTCGCCTGCTTTCAGCAACAGGTGTTTGTCAAAATTTAGTCTTTGGTTCTGAATTAGATCAATTATCGGATTTGCAAGAAATCGCTAAAGTTTTAGTCGATAATGAAACTGCTATGTGGGAATTCATGCAAGATGAATTAAAAAAAGGAATTTCCTATCCGAAAGCCCGACAGAATTTTGTCGAACAGTTTATTGGCTCAGAAAAAGCCGACTTATTAAATGCCCCTAATCAAATTCTCGCCATCGAATATTTAAAAGCAATTTATCAGTACAAACTAAAGTTAAAACCTAGATTAATTCAAAGAGTTGGTTCAAGTTATAGAAATTCTGAAATTGGTAGTGAAGCACAGGCATCTGCCATGGCTATTCGCGAATTTATCCGTAAGCATCAGTATTCTGAGAATTTGTTATATGATTCTACGAAAACCATATCAGATTTCATGCCCATTTCGGCACTTGCGATTTTATTAGAACAAATGCAAAAAGAATCATATCTACTTCCTGATTCTCTTGCCTCTTTCTACTATGCAAGTTTAGAAAATGCAGAAAACCCAGGTACTCGCTATATGGACGAAAGTTTGTTTAATCGAATGAAGCAAGAAATTCGTTTTAGCAGTTCCCGTTATCCATCACTCAAAGATTTCGTATTAAATTGTAGCAGTAAGCAATATCCACAAACTAGGGTGCAACGTGCAATTCTCAATCTTGCCCTAAATATTAACGAGCAGGAATTCACTCCCGCTTATCTTCACGTCATTGGATTTACAAAAAACGGTCGTTATTTATTGAAAAAAATGCAACAGCATGCACAGCTCCCTGTTGTCATGAATTTCAGTGAAATTTCATCCATCCTTGATAAAGAAAATCAGTGGCAAGAACAGCTTGAGTTGCGTGCTTCAAGGCTCTGGCTTAACACCGCAAAACAACCTATTAATGAGCTTTTTGACAGTCCTTTGATAATGAGATAAGATTTTTCATGTTAATGTATAAATATAAATTTTTAGGAGATAGATGATGAAAAACGTATATGATGTTTTAGTGGAACGTGGTTACTTCGCACAAGCAACTCATCCCGATGAAATTCGTGAATATTTAGAAAAACCAGGCGCCTTATTTTATATTGGTTTTGACCCAACAGCTGACAGTTTACACATTGGCCATTTGACACAAATGATGGTTATGGCTCATATGCAAAGAGCTGGACATATTCCCATCGCTTTAATGGGCGGTGGTACTGGTTGGATTGGCGATCCATCAGGTCGTTCAGATATGCGCCAATTGATGACAAAAGAAACAATCGACCACAATGTCGAAAAATTCAAAGAACAAATGTCTAGATTAATTGACTTTGCAGATGACAAAGCCATTATGGCAAATAATGCGGATTGGTTATTGCATTTGAACTATGTTGAATTTTTGAGAGATATCGGTGTGCATTTTTCAGTTAATAAAATGCTTGCAACGGATATTTACAAAAACCGTTTAGAAGACGGCCTCACCTATTTTGAATTCAGTTATATGCTTTTACAAAGCTATGACTTCTTAGAATTGTTCCGCCGCTATGGTTGTCGTTTGGAAATGGGTGGTCAAGATCAATGGGCAAACATTATTGGAGGTGTTGAATTAATTCGCCGTACAGAACGTGAAGATGCGTACGGAATGACATTTAAGCTTCTTGAAACAGCAGCTGGTGAAAAAATGGGCAAAACAGCGAAAGGTGCTTTGTGGCTCGATGCAAACAAAATGCCTCCTTTCGATTTTTATCAATATTTCCGAAATTTGGAAGATGCTTCTGTTATCAAAACGATGAAAACCCTCACCTTCTTGCCTTTGGAAGAAATTGAAGAATATGCAAAATTAGAGGGTCAAGAAATCAACAAAGCTAAAGAAGTCTTAGCATTTGAAGTGACAAAAATTGTTCATGGTGAAGAAATTGCGCATCAAGTACAAGAGCAAGCTCGTCAATTATTCTCAAATGCTGGTCGTTCTGATTCTATGACAACAGTTGCTTTGGCAAAAGAAATTGCATTTAGCACACCAATTCTTGATTTATTGAATGAACATAAAATGGTTCCTTCAAAAAGCGAAGGCCGTCGTTTGATTAAACAAGGTGGTGTTTATATTAACGAAGCAGCTATCGCTGATGCTAATTATCTCTTAACCAAAGAAGATTTTGCAAATGATGAAGTAATTATTCGTCGTGGCAAAAAGAATTTCTTCCGATTTGTGATTGAATAATCGTCTACACTAATAAATATGATAAAAACGCTATTTGAAACTTTCAAATAGCGTTTTTTGATTGACAATGTCTGTTAAATTTGATGACTTATTTATTGCAATTATGGGCAATTTTCAA
>CAYFSZ010000033.1:0-14852 GCA_964346085.1 uncultured Mageeibacillus sp.
GCCGTTCATCTCTATGAAAAATTTCAGCAAATTCGAGAATGGGAATTTGCATCCAGAAGGCAGACAGAAGATTACTTATCAGAAAAGAGTGAAGCTGAAAAAGAATTTTATGATTTTAAAAATCAAATTGAATTCGATGATAATACGAGACTATTTGCCTATTTAGAAAAACAGTTGTTATCAAAGCTTTCATAAGGAGAATATTTTGAAGCCATTACTCTTAAAAATTTCAGCATTCGGGTCATTTGCTAATGAAGTGACGATTGATTTCTCAATATTTCAAAATTCCTTATTTTTGATAGCGGGAAAAACAGGAGCAGGCAAAACAACAATTTTTGATGCATTTTTATATGCCTTGTATGGTGAGACCACGCAGAAAGAGCGCGATGCCTCAAGTATGCGAAGTGACTTTGCAAATCCTGCAACCCGTACTTTTGTTGAATTAACATTCATGCAGAATGGCAAAGAATATGTTGTCCGAAGAGAACCTAAGTATATACGCGAACGCGTTCGAGGTTCAGGACTAAAAGAGAATAAGAGCTCAGCGGAATTACATTTGCCAGATGGAACAATACAGAGCAACATTGGTGAAGTGACAAAAAAAATTACTGAAATCATTGGCCTTGATGCAGCCCAGTTTAAACAAACAAGTCTTTTACCTCAAGGCGATTTTAAACAACTGCTTTCTTCTGATGCTAATACGAAAGAAAGAATATTCCGCAAATTATTTAGTACAGAAAAGATATTAAATTTTCAAATCGAGTTAAAAGATAGAGCGAAAAAATACAAGGATGAAATACTTCTACTTGAGACTGAACTGCGAACAATAGTTGCCAATTTTCAAATTGATGACCAGGTGAAATCAGATAGCTTAGTTGTTGCGATTCAACATGTTCAGGCAGGGGAAATGAGCTTGTTTTCAAAGTTAGAGACAGAGATGTTTCAATATATTGAATCGATTAAGAATAAGAATGATAACTTAGCGACAAAAATAATTACATCTGAAAATCAACTTCAGCAGTTCGATAAAGAAATTGAACAAGCTCGTGTATTACATGAGTTATTTATGACAAGAAATACCGTTAAACAAAAGCTTGATGAATTATTACAACAAAGAGAAGAAAATGAACAGAAAAACCAGACCGTACATTTGAAAAAACAAGTCCTATTTCATGTGGCGAACCACTTTCAACATTGGCAAAATCTGAAAAATGAAATCCGTCGAGTTGAAGAAGAATTAAGCAAACAAAATCATCAATTTGCTGAAAATGAAAAGCGTATAAGCGAGCTTTCTCAAATAAAAGAAAGCTGGGATGCTAGATCTGATGAACTTGATGCTGCGAAAATAAAATTAATGCAACTCGAACAACAACTCGAGGAATACGAAGCGGTAGAGCGCAAAAAGAAAGAACATCAGCAATTATTAGATAATCGTCTCAGTAAAACAAAACAAAAAGAGAAGAATCAGCAGGATCTTTCAAAGATTGAAGAGGGGATAAAATCGCTAGGAAATCAAATAGAAGAACTGAAAGATGCGGAGAAAGATTTTTATGTTGAGGAAAATCAATTAAATATTGCTCAAAACCAATATGAAAAATCCTCTGATATTGTAGATGTATGGAGAAATCTTTTGGAGGAAAGCGATAAGCTTGAATCTTTGACAATAAAAATTCAAGATTTGCAAAGTGAAGTCCAAAAGAGAAATGAAGAGTATCAACAGCTAGAACAACAATTTACTGCAGCACATCTTGCCATTACACTAAAAGAGGGAAAGCCTTGTCCAGTTTGCGGACAAACACATCATCCAAATCCTGCGAAAATGCCAGATGTTTTAGAAGAAAGTCTTAAAACGCAAGCAGAAAATCTGGAAGAATTGAATAACGAGTTACATGATTTATTATTAACGCAAGCGACGGCTTCCCATGATGTTGGGACTAAGCAGGATAGAATTCAACGATTCCTGTTAGAAAGTTCTGATGCAAATCTTAATAAAATCCATTCACTAGAGCAAAAGAACTACACTTATCTGAAAGAAAAGATAGATGCAGAATTTTCTACTATACAACTTCGCAAGAAACATCAAAATGAAATTAGACATTCGCTTGAGCAATTAGCGAGCCTCAATGAACAGTATGAATCACTCGTAGAACAGCAAGCTGTATACGCAGATAAAATGAAAACTATAACAGAGGAAATAGAGGGAGAATCTTCCTTACTTCAAACTCTAGAAATTGAGATTCAACAATTTGCGAAACATAGTTTTTACGAATCCTACCAAGATGCGAAAGAAGCGTTTGACTCACAAAATAACGAATATCAAAAAAATATTTCAGAGAGAAAAAGGAGCATGCAAACCTATGAGGATTCAGAAAAGAATAAAATTCGTTTGCAAACTCAATTGGAACAATCACAGAAATATGCGAAAGAGATGGCAGATAAAGAGTCATTGTTAGCGACAAACGTGCTAGCACAATGCCAAAAATTAAATCTTTCAATAAATCAAATTAATCAGTACATTGATACGGCTGAAAATATTGAGCAGGAAGAGAAAGAAGTTCAAGCTTATTTTTCTTCTATCACGGATTTACAGAACAAACTTGAAGAAGTTGAGATGCAAATTAATCATAGAGAACAGCCAATTCTTAATGATTTGCAATCGAAACGACAAGAAATGAATGCTAAAATTCAGAACGATAGAGAGCAGTTGACTCAATTAAAATATATTTTACAAACAAATCAGAATATTTATGAAAAAAGCCGACAAATGAATGGAACCTATCAAGATAAGCAAAACAAATATCAGAAACTTAATAAGTTATCGGCGCTTGCGAATGGACAGATAGGTCAGAAAAAAACATTTGAAGCATTTGTCCAATCCTATTATTTTGACAGGATGCTTGTGGCATGTAATCAACGATTGAAAATCATGACAAATCATCGTTATTTCCTAGATCGAGGGTCTGAGAATCAAAACAATAGGAAAAGATCTGGTTTAGATTTTCGGGTTTTTGATTCCTATACAGGTAAGTATCGATCATCAGCTACACTATCAGGAGGTGAAGGTTTTCTAACTTCCTTGGCACTTGCCCTAGGGCTTTCGGATACCGTTCAAAACTTGGATAGTGGAATCATTATTGAAACTTTATTTATTGATGAGGGATTTGGCACACTAGATAGAGAATCATTGGAACTATCTATTAGAGGTCTCGAAACACTCAGCAATAGGCAGCATATGGTTGGTATCATCTCTCATATCGAAGAGTGGAGAGAGAGAATTCGCAAGCAGATTCTAGTCGAAAATCAAGAAGACGGTAGCAAAATTACAATTATTGATGAATAAGTTTTCATGTTAAAATAGTTATGAAATAAAGGAAATAGAGGAACTTATATGACTCAACAAGATTTTTTTCAGCAATTTAAGACCGACTCAAATATTTGGATTGATGAATTTAGAAAAGAAATAAAGAACCATGAAGATCAATATCGTATAATGTTTACTGTATTATCATTTGTGAAAAATCAGAAAACATATGACTTGTCAATTCCGAAATATGAAACAAAAGAACAACGGAATTTGGTCGAGAATTATCTTCGTGCCTCAATTTTCAATATTTTTTCTGCAGTAGGTGGATCGAAGGCTGTTTTATATTTTGATCAGTCGAATCAAGATTTAGTTGAACTAATTAATCGAGTTCTTGAAAGCTTTCAAATACATGAAAAAAATCGAAAAAAATATGGGAAAGTCTTAAATGCGGTTGATAGAGTATGTAAAAATATTAGTACCGAATCTTTTAGCTTCGCGACAGCAGATTTAAAAGAAATTCCAAACCAGATTATTAATCAGATGAGCCATCATGCTGAAAGTGCTGCTGCTGAAGTGTTGAAAGAAAAAATCAATAAAGGCAATTACTGCGGCATTGATATTGGTGGAACAGATATTAAAATTGCTTTTGCAAAAGAAGGAGAACTGATTGCGATTAAAGAATATAATTGGAATCCTGCATCATTTGTTGAAGCAGAGCAGATGATTATGCCGATTGTAAGGATTATCAAGTATATTTGCTATAACGAAAAAAGCCGTGAAGGTGATACATTAATTGAAGATAAAGACTTACAAAATGAAGAACATCTTGATGTGCCATTTCAAATTGATGGATTAGGTATTAGCTTCCCGGATATCGTTATACAAAATAGAATTCTTGGTGGTGAATCACCAAAGACCAAGAATATGAGAGAAACACAAAAAGAAAACTATGATATAGATTTTGCTAAGTTCACAAATCTACAAACATATCTTGAAGACATTTGTGCAGCAGATAACATCAATATTATCAATGATGGTAATATGGCAGCATTTACGGCAGCCTTTGAACTTCAACGAGAGAATCAAAGCGAACCTTTCATCGCGCATACTTTAGGAACTGATTTAGGAACTGGTTGGATTTATCCTGATTATTCTATCCCTGATTTTTTGCTTGAAATGTATGGTGTCATCATCGATATTCAAGATGAAAATTTAATTGAATACGGTCCGGAAGATTTACGCAGTATAAAAAATATCAACTCAGAACTAGCTGATGTTCGAAGATATGTAGGTCAAGAAGCAGCTTTCCGCATTGCATATCAAATAAATCCTGAATTGTTAGAGGGTTTTCTGGATGAGAAAGATGGCAATATTCGCGTGATGGATTCACCTATCGATCGCCGAAAGGAGTGCTTGCAACATTTAATGGATGAAGCAGAAAATGGTAACCTTGATGCAGCTGAAGTGTTCATTGAAATTGGCAGAAATTTCGGGCATTGCATGAATGAGATGGAATATTTGTATGGAATTTCTGTAGAGAATCGATATTTGTTTGGTCGCTTTTTAAGATCTCAAAAATGTGTCTCTTGCTTAAAAGAGGGATGTCGTCAAACTAATTCTAGGATAAATATCATAGCTGTTGATGAAAACTTCGGAACATCATCTTTGATGAAAGATTTAGAACAAAAATTCAACCAAACGGTTGCTCATTTTGGCCAGGCAATAGGAGCTATTTATTTTGGAGCATTTAATAAGTGATTTAACCTAGATCCCTTATTAAATTTTCGACAATTGACATTTCTTCTGGAGAGTTTGCTTTTGAAAAATTGTCATAACTTTGTTGAAAGTAGGAGCGGGCTTGTTCAACATCCCCGAGTCTTAGTTTTAAATGGCCTAGTGCTTGCAAGGCCAATGCTACACCGTGGAAATTTTCTTCTGTACCTGCGAATGTATACGCATGATGGAAAAACATTTCTGCATCATCATATTCGCCGGAGAGCATTTTGACATCACCTTGTTCGAAAAAGTTATAGGATAAGTCTGAGTAATAAGAGGGGATTAAAGAGCTACAACGACGTAATTCTTCTCGTAATAACTCGGTTGCACCCTGATAATCACCGAGTAACTTCGTAATAATACCTAATTGATGAAGTGCCTGTGTTTGTTCATAACGATCTTCATTCTTTTCTCCAACAGATAAAGCCTCTTGAAGATCATTCTTAGATTCTTCATAACGATTCAAATTCATTTTTAGAATGCCTTTATTCAATAGAGAATCAAACTTTTGACGTTTGTTAAGCTTATGACCACTCAGTTCTTCGAAAATTTGTAGAGCATTTTCATATTCTTTATTGTCCATAGCTTGTTTTGCTAATTCCATTTTTTCTGTTATTTCTGACATAATGGCACTCCTAAATTCTGATACTCATAGTTTACAAAATCGAACAATCTCAAGCAATAGCGAAATAAAAAAGGGAAAGTCCATTGACTTTCCCTAAATATTATAAGTTTTCTAGAAGATTATGCTTTGTTTAAACGTTCTTCTAATGCATCTAATTGCTCATATAATTCTTTTGGCATATTTGCGCCTTTTTCATCATAAGCTTCATAGTGTGCACGAATTGATTCAACTTCAGCTTTCCAACCTTCAACGTCAACGGATAAGATGTCTTCCATGATAGCACGGTCGATATCTAAACCTTCTAAGTAAAGGTCTTCAACTTCTGGCATATAACCAATAGCTGTTTCTTTTGCGTTTGCATCGCCAGCGCAACGTTCAACAATCCATTTTAAGATACGGCTGTTGTCACCGAATCCAGGCCATAAGAAATGTCCTTCGTCGTCTTTACGGAACCAGTTAACATAGAATAATTTTGGTAATTTATCAGCTTCGCCTTTTTCGCCAATTTCAATCCAATGTTTGAGATATTCACCTACGTTATAGCCGATGAATGGTAACATTGCGAATGGGTCGCGACGAACTTGACCAATTTTGTCAGAGATAACAGCTGCTGTAATTTCTGAACCCATGATTGATCCTAAGAATACACCATGATTCCAATCTAAACTTTCGTGAACGAGAGGGATAACAGAAGCACGACGACCACCGATTAAGAATGCATCGATAGGTACGCCAGCTGGATCTTCCCAGTTATCAGCGATACTTGGGCATTGAGCAGCAGGAGCTGTGAAACGGGAGTTTGGATGAGCAGCTTTTGTGCCACTTTCTGGAGTCCAGTCATTTCCGTGCCAGTCAATTAAGTGATCAGGAGCATCTGTTCCAATGCCTTCCCACCATACGTCACCATCATCTGTTAAAGCAACGTTTGTGAAAATTGTATTAGATTTGATTGTATCCATTGCGTTTGGATTTGATTTATAAGATGTACCTGGAGCAACTCCGAAGAAACCTGCTTCTGGATTGATTGCGTATAATCTGCCATCTTCACCAAATTTTAACCATGCGATATCATCGCCAACTGTTTCAACTTTCCAACCAGGAATTGTAGGAACTAACATAGCGAGGTTTGTTTTACCACATGCTGAAGGGAACGCGCCTGTTACATAACGTACTTCACCTTCAGGACTTGTTAATTTCAAGATTAACATATGTTCTGCTAACCAACCTTCATCTTTTGCTTGAGCAGAAGCGATACGTAATGCGAAACATTTTTTTCCTAATAAAGCATTTCCGCCGTAACCAGAACCATAAGACCAAATTAATCTTTCTTCTGGGAAATGGCTGATATATTTATGTTCCATATCTGCACAAGGCCATGTTAAATCTTCTTGGCCTTCTTCTAATGGATAACCAACGGAGTGTAAGCATTTAACGAATTCACCATCTTCGCCTAATACGTCTAAAACATCATTGCCTGTACGTGTCATGACACGCATGTTAACAACAACGTATGGTGAGTCAGTTAATTCAACACCGATTTTAGCGATTGGGGAACCAATAGGACCCATGGAGAAAGGAATAACGTACATTGTACGACCTTTCATACAACCGTCATATAATTTTGTCATTGTTTCTTTTAGTTCAACAGGATCAATCCAGTTATTTGTTGGGCCTGCATCTTCTTTTCTTTGAGTTGCGATATAAGTACGCTCTTCAACACGTGCGACGTCAGACGGATCACTACGGAATAAGTAGCAGCCAGGGCGTTTTTCTTGATTTAATTCAATTGCCGTGCCACTTTCGACCATTTCGTCGAATAATTTTTGATTTTGTTCTTCACTTCCGTCAATCCAAACGATATCTTTTGGTTGACATAAAGCAGCAACTTCATCAATCCATGCTTGTAATTGTTTGTGTTTTGTCATGCTTGAGTTCCTTTCATCTATGCAATAATATTAAAAAACTATTGTAAAAATGTTTACTTGAAATTCTGTATAAGTTTTGGCAAATCCAAAATTTCCTAATATTAATCTAACAAAATTTGAGCTTATACACAACTGAAATCTGATTTATTTCATAAATTTGTTCAAATCCTAAACGTTTTCGATAATGCTTGCAAATTTTCTGAAAAATTGTTTAATTAATAAAGTGAAATGAAAAATACATATTTTCAGGAGGGATTAGAATGACAGATCAAGAAAGAAAACAATTAGCTTTAGACAAACATGCTGAATGGGGTGGCAAGATTGAAGTAATTGCAACAGCTCCAGTAGGCACAAGTGAAGAACTTGCTATTGCTTATACACCAGGAGTTGCAGCTCCATGTTTAGAAATTTCAAAAGATGTATCCAAATCATATGAATACACAAGACGCCATAATTTATGCTTGGTCGTGACAGATGGTACTGCTGTTTTAGGCTTAGGCGATATTGGTCCAGAAGCAGGTATGCCTGTTATGGAAGGAAAATGTGCTTTGTTTAAAGCATTTGCAGATGTAGATGCATTCCCTTTATGTGTAAAAACAAAAGATGTCGATGAAATTGTTAATATTATTTACAGCATTTCAGGAAGTTTCGGCGGCGTTAATCTTGAAGACATTGCTGCTCCTCGTTGCTTTGAGATTGAAGCTAAATTAAAAGAAAAATGTGATATTCCAATCTTCCACGATGACCAACATGGTACAGCGGTTGTTACATTAGCAGGACTTTTAAATGCATTAAAAGTTGTTGGCAAAAAGATTGAAGATGTCAAAATTGTTATGAACGGTGCAGGTGCTGCCTCTATTGCTATCGCAAAATTATTAATTTCTGCTGGCGCAAAAGGCGAAAATGTTGTGATGTGTGATAGCAAAGGAATTATTTACGCAGGCAGACCTGAAGGCATGAATAAATACAAAGATGAATTATGTGAAATCATCAATCCGAATAAATTATCGGGATCTTTAGCAGATGCAATGGTTGATGCAGACGTATTTATCGGTGTTTCTGCTCCAGGAACAGTGAATAAAGAGATGGTTGCTTCCATGGCTGATGACGCTATTGTTTTTGCTTGTGCAAATCCAACTCCTGAAATTTATCCTGATGAAGCAAAAGAAGCTGGTGCAAGAGTTGTTGCGACAGGTCGTTCAGACTTTGCAAATCAAATCAACAATGTATTAGCTTTCCCTGGCATTTTCCGTGGTGCATTCGATGTTAGAGCATCTGATATAAACGAAGAAATGAAAGTTGCTGCTGCTCACGCAATTGCAAACTTCGTAAGTGAAGATGAATTAAATGAAGATTACATTATGCCTCACGTATTTGCAGAAGGAGTTGCTGAAAAAGTTGCTCATGATGTTGCTGAAGCTGCAAAAAATTCAGGCGTTGCTAGAATTTAATTTAGGAATTTGCTCAATTGATGAATCAGAATGAACTATTTGCTTTAGCAAGTCGTTCATATAAAAAACAAGATTTAGCATAAATTTCTTGAACTGAAAAAATAAAGATATAATTAGAGGGCTATCAGATGATAGCCCTTTTTATGATTGGAGGAAATGCCGATGAATGGTGTAATGATGCAATACTTTGAATGGTATCTCGATGATGACGGTACCTTGTGGAATAAAATAATAGAAGATATACCAAGATTGAAAGAATTAGGTGTGACGGCACTTTGGATACCACCATGCTATAAAGGACAGAGTTCAAATGATGTTGGTTATGGCGCATACGACTTATACGATTTAGGTGAATTTGACCAAAAAGGAACAGTGCGTACCAAATATGGAACCAAAGATGAACTTGTTTCTATGATTAAAGCATTACAAGAAAATCAAATTCAAGTTTATGCAGACGTTGTTTTGAATCATAAAGCAGGTGCTGATGAAAAAGAAATTTTCTCTGTCGTTAAAGTCAATCCGGAAAATCGCGATGAAGTGATTTCTGAGCCATATGACATTGAAGGTTGGACAAAATTCAATTTCCCAGGAAGGGGAGATCAATATTCTGCTTTTAAATGGTATCATCAACATTTCACAGCGGTCGATTTCGACCAAAGAAATGTTGAAAATGGAATTTTCAAGATTCAAGGTCAGGCAAAAGATTTCTCTGATGAAGTCATGGAAGGTGAAAAAGGAAATTTCGACTATCTTATGCATGCGGATGTGGATTTTAATAATCCTGATGTAGTTGAAGAAGTGAAACGTTGGGGTGCATGGTTCATTAATGAATTAGGTGTCGATGGCCTTCGATTTGATGCGCTAAAACACATTGATTTATCTTTTATTAATGATTTTATCGATCATATCAACCACACAGTCGATCAAGACACGTTCTATGTGGGTGAATATTGGAACGGAAATTTTGAAGTTCTTGATGAAGTTCTTGTTGATTCACGTGATGATCTAACCTTGTTTGATGTGCCATTGCATTTTAACTTTTTCAAAGCGGCAAATGAAGGTGCGGCATATGATATGAGACAAATTTTTGACGAAACAATTCTCAAATATATTCCGACTCGATCTTTAACATTTGTAGATAATCATGATTCGCAACTTGGCCAATCATTGCAATCATGGGTGGCAGATTGGTTCAAACCGATTGCCTATGCACTGATTTTACTTAGAGCAAAAGGTTATCCATGCATCTTTTACGGAGATTATTTTGGTTGTAAAGGAGAACATCCGACTCCGTCTTTTGCGCCGATACTTGACGCATTACTCAAAGCAAGAAAAGAATTTGCTTATGGAGAAGAATATTTACATTTCGATCATCCTAATTGTGTCGCCATTCAACGTATGGGGGATGCTGAGCACGAAGGTTCAGGATTGCTTTGTATCATAAGTAACAGTGATGCTGGCTATAAAGATGTATCATTTGGTCAAGAGAAACAAGGCAAAGTGTTCTATGATTTCACTGGAAATTCAAATGAGGAAATCACGCTAGATGAAAATGGAGTAGGGCGCTTTCATTGCCCCGGCGGTTCATTATCCGTATGGGTCATGAGAAAATAGAAAGAGAATACAATGAAAAAAATAACAATGTTTATGTTTAATGAATGTCCACATTGCCAATTGGCATTAAGATGTTTGGACGAGCTCAAACAACAAGATAAGTACAAAGATATTGAAATCAAAATGGTTAATGAAAAAGAAGAACCAGAATATGCTGATCAATTTGATTATTATTATGTACCAACTTTTTATGTAGAAGATGAAAAAGTACACGAAGGTCATGCAGAAATGGAAGACGTTCAAAAAGTTTTGGATTTAGCTTTAGAAGGATAATATTAGTACTATTTACTATCGAATGTTTTTTCGCGCTATTTTACATAATGATGATAATCACAGTCCGGTATGTTACAAATGTAATCTACCGGATTTTTTATCTGAAAATTCTTGAAAAAGAGAATTGTCTCTATTAGAATTAAGTTCGTGTAGATTATATTGATGTGGGGACATTGTTGTGGTTTTTTCGAGTTTGTTTTTTGTATTCTTCTTTTTGCCAATTAATTTATTCTTATATTACAAAGTTGATTCAATCAAAAAACAAAATATCGTCATGCTTATCTCTTCATTAATTTTTTACTCGTGGAATGGTCCTAAATATTTAGTGCTTATCACGGGGATGACATTCGTAAGTTGGATATCTGCTATTTGTATTGAAAAATACCCACTGTATAAAAAAACGATTCTTATGGTAGGCATAGGAATTCTCTTAGTAGTTTTAGGGATATTTAAATACACAGGATTTTTCTTGGATACATTTAATTTTATCAGTCCTTGGGACATTACGGTCCCCAATATTATTCTTCCGATTGGGATTTCTTTTTATACTTTCCAATTGTTGTCCTATATTGTGGACGTCTACCGGGGAGATGTTAAAGCACAGCAAAATTACTGGTGGTTATTGCTATATGCAAGCCTATTCCATCAGTGCATTGCAGGGCCAATTGTTCGCTATCAGGATGTAGAAAATGACATTACTTCTAGAAAGTTTCGTCCGGGTGAAATTAAAAGAGGAATTAATCGCTTTTGTATTGGGTTGGCGAAAAAAGCAATCCTTGCAAACGGTATTGCGAAAGTTGCTGATGCAAACTTGTTGATAGGTAATGTTGATGCGCTAAAAGATGTACCTGTCCTGGGATTATGGGTTGGGATTATCGCATATGCACTTCAAATATATTTTGACTTTTCAGCGTATTCAGATATGGCCATTGGCATGGGGTTGATGACAGGATTTCATTATAAGGAGAACTTCGATTATCCATATATCTCTCAATCGGTTTCTGAATTTTGGCGTAGATGGCATATTTCCTTGGGAACATTTTTCAGAGATTATGTTTATATTCCATTAGGAGGTAATCGTTCTGGCAATATCATGTTTAATCTGTTCATAGTTTGGTTTTTGACAGGTATGTGGCATGGTGCAAGTTGGAATTATATTCTGTGGGGCCTTTATTATTTTGGTTTAATTTCTTTAGAGAAAAAATATTTGAATGAGAAATTAAAGAGCCTTCCGAATCTTGTTGGATGGTTTTATACAATTTGCGCAGTTAACGTTGGCTGGATTCTTTTCAAGTTTGAAAATTTGAAAGATTTATTCTTCGCTTTGATAGGTATGATTGGACTAAATGGAAATTCATTCTCTAATTTAACCACGAGCACTTTGATAAAGAATAATATTTTCTTGCTGATTTTCTGCATTTTTGCTGCTTTAAAAGGACCTTCAATTGTGCGGGGCTTTATTGTCGGTAAGGTTAAAAATAATATTAACTACAAAAAATCAATATATGCATACGATGCAATCATGCCAGCGATATTATTACTATTGTCATTGCTAGCACTTATTGGAAATAGCTATAATCCGTTTTTATATTTCCAATTTTAGAAGGGATGAGGCGTAATGAAAGAACAAAATGACAACAGACAAAATCATAATATTCAACCTGCGGAAATGAAACGGAGCTCTTCACAAAAGAGACTTAAAGATAAGGACAAGCAGAATAAAATTAAATTCTTCAATATTCAAGTAATGTTGTTCTTGGGTATACTAGTGTTCTTCTTTTTTATTGGAATATTATTTTTCTTCCGGCCATCTGAATCTGCACTCGAAAAAAGGAAGTTAACAGAATTCCCATCTTTTAAAACCGTTAGTTTTATGGACGGCTCGTATTTTAACCAAATTTCAACTTGGTATTCCGACACTTTTCCGATGAGAGAATTATTAATTACTTTAAATACTCGAATTCAAGGATTGTACGGTATTCATGACATACAAGTTATTGATGCGAATGCTCAACACGCTGATGATATTCCCGATGAGGTGAATAAGGAAGACATCGTAGAGAAAGTGAAAGAAGTTCAAGAAAAACAAACAGAAACGATTACAGAAACAGAAAAGGAACTCACTGAAGAAGAAATAAAAGCTAAAAAAGAGGAAGAAAAATTAGCGAGAGAGAAAGCGGCACTAGAAGCTTCTAATTATACAAATGGTCTCTTTATTGTTGATGATGCGGCATATGGTTTTTACGGATTTAATGAAGAAGTCAGTAATGTTTTTATCAATATGCTAGATTATGCGCAAAAGAGTGAACCGAATGTTAATATTTACAATATTATTGCTCCGACAGCGGTTGGCGTCGTTTTAGATAAAGAAACACAAAAAGCGATGGGAGCATCAGATCAGGAAAAAGGTTTTGCTTATATCAATGATGGCATAAAAGCGATCAATCCAAAAGTGAAAACAGTCGATGCAATCGGCAATTTACTGGCCCATAAAGATGAGTATTTATTCTTTAGAACGGATCATCACTGGACACAGCGTGGTGCATATTATGCGTATGAGGCGTTTGCGAAAGAAAAAGGAGTAACACCTATCAAGTTAGAAGATATGGAAAGACAGCAGTTTGATGGCTTTTTAGGAACGACATATGCAAATAGTAATCAAAACGCAGCAATGCGAAACAACCCAGATTATGTTGAAACATATCGTATAAAAAGTACGAATCTCATGCAGTTTTATGATGGAAATTCACAATTGGTTGATTGGCATATTATTACAGACGTTTCAGAGTGGGATGCATCAGGAAAATACAATACATTTGTTGCGGGGGACCAGAACTTAAGTATTCTAGACAATCCAGATATTTCAGATGGGAAAAATGCGATTTTGATCAAAGACTCATACGGAAATGCTTTTGCTCCGTTCTTGATGGCACATTATGACAAAGTATTTGTCGTTGATTATCGCTATTTTTACAAGAATACAATTTACAATGATGATATCCATAAATTAATTTCAGAAAATAATGTTGGGGATGTCATCATCATGACTAATGCAGAATCTGTTGGAAACCCAGTTGTACCTGAATTAATTCAAGGCATGTGGTGATATTATCTAAAAGAATAAAATCTGAAGCGTTAATCTTAATGCTGATTCCCGAAACAGAATTATCTTGTAAATTTCCCTTTACATTAATAAGGGGCAATGATAGAATAAATTGCTGTAATTTCAGCAGAAGGCATAGCTATGCCTAAAAATATTGTATGGAAGGAGGAAGATAGATGCCTACATTTAACCAGCTGGTCAGAAAAGGTCGTGCGGTCAAAACAGATAAATCAGATTCACCGGCTTTAGGATATGGTTTGAATTCATTGAAAGGACGTACATCCACTTATGGTTCACCTCAAAAACGTGGTGTTTGCACATCAGTAAAAACCACAACACCTAAAAAACCGAATTCTGCTTTGCGTAAAGTTGCAAGGGTTCGTCTCACAAACCAAATGGAAGTAACTGCTTACATTCCTGGTATCGGCCACAATTTACAAGAACATAGCGTTGTTTTAATTCGTGGTGGACGTGTTAAAGACTTACCTGGTGTTCGTTATCACATCGTTCGTGGTACGCTCGACACCGCAGGTGTTGCAGATCGTAAGCAAGGCCGCTCTAAGTACGGAGCGAAGAGACCAAAATCCGCTAAATAATCGCGGAAGATCGGTTGGACAATCTATGTCTAATCAGAAGGCCTCTATTTCCTCATGAAAATAGAAAACAGGTCTTTCTAGCAAGACACGATCCAAACCGTGAGTACCTATGATTTCGGGAAACCGTATGATCATGAAAGGAGGGAAGCAAGATGCCAAGAAAAGGCCATGTTCCAAAAAGAGAA
>CAYFSZ010000034.1:0-10614 GCA_964346085.1 uncultured Mageeibacillus sp.
GGGTCGGGATCTTTGCTGATCACAATCGGTAAGAGTGTTGCAAAATACTTAAATACAGATTCTCCTGAGAACAAAATTAAGTATTACGCTCAAGAATTGAAAGAGAACACGTACAACTTAACCAGAATGAACTTGGTTATGAGAGGGATTCTTCCGTCAAATATCGTAACTAGAAATGGCGATACATTAGAGGAAGACTGGCCATATTTTGATGACAGTGATCCAGAAAACACGTATAATTTTCTTTCTGTTGATGCTGTCGTTTCGAATCCGCCATATTCCCAAAGCTGGGATCCAACAGATAAAGAAACAGATGCGAGATATAAATCCTACGGACTTGCCCCGAAAAGTAAAGCTGATTATGCATTCTTGCTTCATGATTTATACCATGTAAAACCGGATGGATTGATGACCATCGTTTTACCTCATGGTGTGCTTTTCCGTGGTGGAGAGGAAGGACAAATTCGCAAAAATCTAATTGAAAATAACAAAATTGATGCGATTATCGGACTACCGGCTAATATTTTCTTCGGTACAGGTATCCCGACTATTATCATGGTGCTAAAACAAAAACGAACAAATACCGATGTTCTAATTATTGATGCCTCGAAAGGTTTTGCAAAAGTTGGCAAAAATAATGTTCTTCGAGCAACAGATATTAAAAAAATCATCGACACAGTCAAAAGCAGAAAAGACATCGACAAATTTTCGAAAGTCGTTTCCCGCGATGAAATTAGACTAAACGATTATAATTTGAACATTCCAAGATATGTTGATTCTTCAGAAAAAACAGAGAGTTGGGATTTATATGCATCAATGTTCGGCGGCATCCCGGTTCAGGAAGTCGATGAGTTAGCTCCATTTTGGGAAGCTCTTCCTGGCTTGAAAGAAGAACTTTTTTTACAAGAAAATTCACAATATTTATCGCTAAAAAAAGAAAATATCGAAGAATTTATTTTTTCTCATGAAAGTGTCGAGAATTTCATGAATCATTTTACGAGTTCTTTTTCTGGATTTGAAGAATTCCTACAAGAACGACTTGTTCAAAATATGCAACTGATGCAGATTCCACGAGAAGAAGAAATATTATCAAATTTTGTTTTTGAGAAAATGGATGCTATCCCATTGGTAAATCCCTATGAAGCCTATCAATTGCTCTATGAGGAATGGAATCATATTGCAATCGACTTGGAAATGATCCAGACAGAAGGCAAAGACACAATTCGCTTAGTCGATCCTGTCATGGTAGAAAAAAAGAAAAAAGGAAAAGATATCGTTGTTCAAGACGGTTGGGCAGGGCATGTACTTCCTTTTGAACTTGTGCAAAAGGAATTTTTGACAGAAGGTCTTGAACATTTGAAAGCAAATGAAAATCGCTTGGTAGAAATTGCTTCAGAAATAGAACAAATTTTGGAAGAATTACCGGAAGAAGAAAAAGAAGCAGCTTTCGTCAATGATGAAAAAACTGCTTTCGTTATGGCGGAAGTAAAAAAAGCAATAAAAGCGAAGGATGTTGAAGATGAGATACTAGCATCTTTGAAAAAAGTAAATGATCTATTGAATGAAGAAAAATCAGTCAAAAAACAAGTGAAAGATGCAAATATTAACTTGATTTTAGAGACTAAAGAAAAGATTGAAAATCTGACAGACGATGAAGTCGAATTGATGCTAAAGCATAAGTGGATTAGTCCAATAATAGAAAGATTATTCCAATTGCCCCAAAATGTGATCAGAGACCTTGTTAAGAAAGTCGAGAATTTAGAGAAAAAATACGAGAACACATTGTTTGATTTAGAGCACGAAATTCGCGAAACAGAAGATAAGCTTTCGGAGATGATTGATCAATTGACGGGTGATGAATTTGATATGCTTGGTCTGCGAGAGTTGAAAAAACTCTTTGGAGGTGCCTAATGTCTGAAAAAAGAAAAACTCCTGCCATTAGATTCCAAGGATTTACTTCCGCTGTTCCCAAGCGAGATTGTTTGCACTCATTATCTTAATCAAAGAATTCATCAGACACTTCCTTAATATTACGTATTACTAAGCTTATTCTAATTCTAAAGAACTAAGTGAGTAATGGTCAGTTTATTGATTTGCATGATATGGTACTCAAATTGTAATTTTTCAATGCGTGTCACTCTGAAATATAGAAATTTCTAATACGAAATTTCATTCACCTGTAAATTTTTTTCGTAAAGGTTGCTTTTTCATGAAAATCGATTTATATTGTAATAGTTAAAATTTTTTAACTAAAGGAGAATGATGATGACAAACTCAATGTACAAAAAGCCTTTATACGATAGTCGAGTGATTCGTAATCTAAAGGAAATGACAGAGTCTAGTGTTGAATTATATAAAAACAAAACAGCTTTTTTAATAAAAAATAAAAAGGGGCAGCCTTATGTTCCAGTAACGTATGCTGAATATGGGGAGCATCTCAATGCTTTTGGTTCAAAGCTTATGGAAATGGGTGTGCAAAATGGCGAACGCGTTGCGATTATTGCCGAAACGCGTTATGAGTGGTATATCAGTTATTTGGCAACGGTCAACGGAAAAGGTGTGATTGTTCCAATCGATAAGGAATTGCCGATTGCGGAAATTAATTCTATGTTGCAACGTGCTGAAGTGTCAGTTGTCATTTATTCAAATTCTTTACGTGAAAAAGTGTTTGAGGCGGTCAAAAACGTAGATAGTGTCAAACATCTCATTTTGATGGATTACTATAAAGAAGAAGTCGCTCCATTCAGTGAGCATGAACAAGAAAATGGCTTGATTGAATATTCATTCCAATTTCTTTTAAATGAAGGAAAAAGTCTTGTAGATAATGGATATCGAGCATATCTTGATTGCGAGATAGATAAAGAAGAAATGCGAATTTTACTCTTTACATCCGGAACAACTTCTAGATCAAAAGCTGTTATGCATTCTCATCAAACGATTTGTACGAATTTAAAAGCGATGACAGAGATGGTGCATGTCGGCGATGATGTTGTTTTGTCGGTTTTACCAATCCATCATACATACGAATGTACTTGTGGTTTCTTATGCCAGATTTATCGCGGGAATGCCATTGCTGAATGTGAAGGCTTGCGTCAAATTCCAAAGAATTTAGAAGAGAGCAAAACCACATTATTATTAGCCGTTCCACTGATTCTAGAGGCTTTCCATAAACGTATTTGGAAAACAATTGATAAGCAAGGCAAACGTAAAAAGGTTGAATTCGCTCTGAAATTGACGAGAGGTTTAAGAAAAATCGGCATCGACATTCGCCGTAAGCTTTTCAAAGATATTATTGCTGGTTTAGGCGGTCATATGCGCATGATTATTGCAGGTGGTGCTGCGATTAATCCGCAAGTGTTGGCAGATTTTGAAGACTTCGGCATTATTGCAATTCAAGGCTATGGTTTAACAGAATGTGGACCAATCTTGGCTTTGAATCGCGATATTTATTATAAACACCATTCAGCAGGGATTCCTTTGCCAGGGACCACGGCTGAAATTTTTGAGCCTGATGAAGATGGGATTGGAGAATTTCGTTACAGAGGTGAGAATGTCATGCTTGGCTATTACGGTGATCCTGAATTGACAGCAGAGGTCATTCAAGATGGCTGGTTCTATACGGGGGACTTTGGCTATATCGATAAAGACAATTTCTTAGTGATTACTGGTCGTAAGAAAAACGTTATTGTCACAAAAAATGGTAAAAATGTTTTCCCGGAAGAAATGGAAGCTGTTTTAAATCAAAATCCAGAAATCGAGGAATCTGTGGTTAGCAGCGTTGACAGTAGAGATGGAGATTTGGATATTATGGTTGAAATTTTCCCTGACAAAGAAGCCGTTTCGGAAAGATTGGGAGGAAATTATTCAGAAGAAGCATTGCAAGATTTGATGAACAATCTAATAAAAGAATTCAATCATGAACAACCGGGCTATAAACGCATAGCAAAAGTCACTTTACGTGATGAGCCTTTTGAAAAAAATACATCCAAGAAAATTATTAGACACTATAACAATTAACCATTCAAATGATATTTGATCAATGAGGAACGTATTTGAAAGCAAGAATGACCGCAAACAAGCAAACATTCTTGCTTTTCACATTGGATAAACATATAATGTTTTTTAAGTGAATATTGAAATGCGTTGACAGGAACAGTACATCGAATGTAAAGGAATCAAAGCGAATGAAGGATGGTGGGAGCTTCATATTTCAGTTTGATGGAATATCATCCTCGAGCAGTGCTTCTGAACAGTAGATACCACTTTAAGAAATTAAATGGATACAAAATCTTCTTAGTAAGAAAAACCGACAATCTGTGTAACAGTCCTTCGTTATGGAAATGAGATAAACTTTTTTGTTTATGAAAACGGGTGGTACCGTGCTATATGCGCCCCGATTTGGAGGCGCTTTTTTGTGCCTCGATAGATTAAGTTGATGGAGAGGAATAGAAAAATGTACAAAAAAGTAGATAGTTCATTAGATTTCGTACAAAGAGAAAAAGATATCATCAATTTTTGGCAAGAAAAAGACATTTTCAAAAAACAAACAGAATTACGCAAAGACGGTGAAGATTTTGTCTTTTTTGATGGGCCACCAACAGCGAATGGTAGACCACATATTGGTCATGTTTTGACACGCGTTATCAAAGACATTATTCCACGTTATCACAGTATGAAAGGCGAGAATGTATTCCGTATGGCAGGTTGGGACACGCATGGTTTACCTGTTGAATTGGAAGTTGAAAAGCTTCTAGGTATCGATGGGAAAGAACAAATCGAGGCCTATGGAGTTGAGCCTTTTATCCAAAAATGTAAAGAAAGTGTTTGGAAATACAAAGGTGAATGGGAAGAAATGTCGGACCGTATTGGTTTTTGGGCAGATATGGAAAACCCATATATCACTTATGAGAATAATTATATTGAGTCTATTTGGTGGGCTTTACGTCAAATTTGGGACAAAGGATTGATTTATGAAGGTCATAAAGTTGTGCCATATTGCCCACGCTGCGGAACTGCTTTATCCAGTCATGAAGTTGCGCAAGGCTATAAAGATGTGACAGAGTCTTCTGTTTACTTGCGCTTTAAGTCTTTAGACAAAGAAGATACATACTTCACTGCTTGGACTACAACACCTTGGACATTACCATCCAACTTGGCATTATGTGTTCATCCAGATGCAACCTATGTTTTGGCAGAAAAAGAAGATACGATCTGTGGCGAAACAAAAAAAGTGAAATATTATGTGGCTGAAGCATTAGCTGAATCAGTACTTGGAGAAGGCTATACAGTTCTTGAAAAAATGAAAGGTTCTGCACTCGAAGGAATGCGTTATGAACCTTTATTCCCATATGCAAAAGATATCATTGAGCAATCCAAAAAAGAAGCGTATTTCGTGACCAATGATACCTATGTCACCATGGAAGACGGTACAGGAATCGTTCATATTGCGCCTGCTTTTGGTGATGATGACTCACGTATTGGTAAAAAATACAATTTACCATTTGTTCAATTCATCAATGAAGATGGCACAATGCCAGAAGCAGTGACAGACTTTGCTGGTTTAGGTTTCAAAGAAGCAGATCCAAAAATTATTGTGGCGTTGGAGCAAAATGGATTGCTCTTACGTGAGCAAGAAAACACACATAATTATCCTTTCTGCTGGCGCTGTGATACTCCATTGATTTATTATGCAAGACAATCTTGGTTTATCGAAATGACCAAACTTCGCGACCGTTTGGTTGCAAATAATAACACAGTCAATTGGATGCCAAAAACAATCGGAACTGGTCGTTTTGGGAATTTCTTAGAAAATGTGATTGACTGGGGTCTTTCCAGAGAACGTTATTGGGGTACTCCATTACCGGTATGGAGATGTGAAGATTGCGGACATGATCACTTAATTGGTTCAATCGAAGAACTCAAATCAATGTCAGATGATTGTCCGGAAGATATCGAATTACATCGTCCGTATATTGATAATGTTCATATCAAATGTCCAAAATGCCAAGGTAAAATGACCCGCCGTCCAGAAGTGATCGACTGCTGGTTCGACTCAGGATCCATGCCTTTTGCGCAATATCATTATCCGTTTGAGAACAAAGAATTATTTGAAAAAGCATTCCCTGCGAATTTCATTTCAGAAGCGGTTGACCAAACAAGAGGTTGGTTCTATACCTTAATGGCGATCGGCACTGCGGTATTTGATAAAGCTCCGTTTGAAAATTGTATCGTTTTGGGCCATGTGCAAGATGAAGATGGTCGCAAAATGTCCAAACATATCGGCAATGTTGTTGATCCGATGGAAGTTTTGGATAAAGAAGGCGCAGATGCAATTCGTTGGTATTTCTTCAGTAATAGCCAACCATGGTTGCCGTCAAGATTCTCTGCAAAAACTGTCAATGAAGTGAAGAGAAAATATATTAGTGGCATTTGGAATACCTATGCTTTCTATGTACTTTACGCTGATATTGATGGCTTTGATCCAAGCAAATATGAATTGGATTATGACAAAGTCAGTGTCATGGATCGCTGGATTTTGAGCAAGTTAAATACTTTGGTAAAAGAAGTAGATGAAAAATTAGCAAAATATGATATCACTGGTTCAAGCCGCATGATGGAAGATTTCGTGGATGATTTATCCAATTGGTATGTTCGCCGTTCTCGCGATCGTTATTGGGGTGCTGGCATGGAGCAAGACAAAGTTAATGCGTACATGACACTTTACACAGTACTCGAAACGATGACACGTTTATCAGCACCGTTCGTCCCATTCTTGGCTGAAAATATGTATCAAAACTTAGTCGTTAATTTCTTCCCGGATGCACCAGAAAGTGTTCATTTGGCAGATTTCCCCGTATATGATGAAAAGTGGATTGATCCTGCCCTTGAAGAACAAATGCAAATCGTTCTTGACTTGGTCAACTTGGGTAGAGCTGCACGTAATGTTTCAGAAATGAAAATTCGTCAACCGCTTGCCAAAATGTCCATCGTCACAGACAATCGTTTGGATGATGAATATGTACCATTAGTAGCTGATGAGCTCAACATTAAAGAGGTTGAATGGGTCAGCGATGCAACGGCTTTACAAGATTATCAATTCAAACCGCAATTACGTTTGTTAGGACCACGTTTTGGTAAAAAATTACCAATGGTCAATCAAGCATTTGCTGGCATTAATGGTCGTGAAAAATATCTTGAATTACAAGAGAAAGGCTATATTGAAGTTGAAATTGATGGCGTAGCTGAACAGTTCAAAGAAGAAGAATTATTGATTTCTTCCAAACAAGCTGAAGGCATGGCCACTGCTTCGGATAACGGCATTACAGTTGCTTTAGACACGACTTTGACAGACGAATTAATCGCTGAAGGTAATGTGCGAGAGATTATTTCAAAAGTACAAAATATGCGCCGTGAAAGTGGTTTCGAAGTCGCTAATCGCATTCATCTTTATTATGCAGATAATGAAGAATTGGGAGTTTTAATTGAATCACATAAAGACACGATTAAAGAAGAAGTCTTAGCACAAGATATTTCTCCATTAAAAGAGGGTGTTCCACATGTTGCATCTTGGAATATCAATGGCAAAGATTTAACAATCGGCATGGAAGTTGTTGAATAAAAACATTGTCCATTTTATAAAATTTCGTTAAAATCAATGAGGATAAAGGTAGAATCCACTGTTTCACGGTCAAGGTTCTACCTTTGTTAATATAATTCCGAATGACTGTATATCATTCTTGGAGGTAGAAATGAATAAAAAGATTTTTCGACTTGCATTGGCAGGCATTATTGCTGCCATGTATATTGTACTGACATTGCCGTTTGCCCAATTTACTTTTGGCATGGTGCAATTCCGCTTAGCAGAAGCATTGACGGTTTTGCCATTATTAACTTCATCGGCAATACCCGGTGTTTTTATCGGCTGCTTGATTTCAAATTTTTTGAATCCGATGAATTTGGGGCTTATCGACATTTTGGGTGGTAGTTTTACGACGTTAATCGCAGCAGTTCTCACATTTTTGATTGGAAAATATTTTCGTGATTATTATTTTCGTGAAACTGAAACAACATATAGTTTCAAGAGTTTGCCAAAACGTCAGAAGGCTTCGCTTTTGTTAAGTTTATTACCGCCTGTATTGTTGAATGGTTTGATTGTCGGACTATATTTGCCGTTCTTGTTAATGGATAATCCAACGATAGGCGTGATTCTTACAACCAATTTATCGATATCCATTTCGCAAGCAGTTGTGATTTACGGGATTGGTTTTCCCTTGATTTTGCTCTTAATAAAAAATCGATTGGTAAAAAATTATTTTGAACAAGCACAATAAAGTAGCTGTTGAGAATTGATATTTTTGCTATCATAAAGAAATGAAAAAAGAGAAGAAAACATCAAAAAATTCACATTATTTCGATTTGAATCCTGACTTGGAGCATGATATCAAGACGATTTCATATACTTTGCAAGATGAAGCGTTTACATTTCAAACTGATAATGGTGTTTTTTCCAAGGACAAAGTCGATCATGGTACACATGTGATGTTAAAAGCAGTGATAGAGGATTTGTCTGATATCGACTTGATTCCAACACGAGGCTTAGACTTTGGTTGTGGATATGGGGTTGTTTCGATTGTGCTTGGGAAATTATTTCCATCTCAAAACTGGATGGGTGTTGATGTGAACGAAAGAGCGGTCTCATTAGCCTGCAAAAATGCAAAGACGAATCGAGTTGATGGAGTTTCTTATATTGTAGCGGATGGTATTGAAAGTTTGGAGTACGCTTTCGATTTAATTTTACTCAATCCTCCCATTCGGACGGGAAAAGCAGTTTATTATAAGTTGTTTGAGCAGGCTGCTAAACACCTTAGTGAAAATGGTTTCTTCTATATCGTGATACAGAAAAAACAAGGCGCAGATTCGGCGTTTAAGTTTTTAACTTCCATATTTACTGAGGTTGAGACGATCGATAAAACAAGTGGTTACCACACCATTCGATGCAGTAATCCATTGTAGGAGATAATTATGAGTGACAGAATTTTTTCATTACAGGCAATTGGACAAGATAGCCATCGTTTTATTGAAGACGGTGATTCTAAGCCATTAGTTTTGGGAGGTTTTCAAGTTGAAAACTGTCCAGGTTTAGCAGGAAATAGTGATGCGGATGTATTGCTTCATGCCTTAACCAATGCGGTTTCTGGAATTACTTGTAAAGCAATTTTAGGCGGAATTGCTGATGAGTTATGTTTGAAACACGGTATTACAGATAGCCGTGCATATTTAGATGTGGCATTAGCGGATCTTGAGGAAGCTGGATATGAATTGGCCCATATTAGCTTTACGATTCAGGCAGCAAAACCTAAGATTTTTCCAATCATTGATGATATTCGAGAATCTATTTCGGAAATTGTTGGACTCGACAAATCACATATTATGTTGACAGCAACAACAGGTGAAAATTTGACCGATGTTTCAAGGGGACTAGGAATTGAAACATTTGTTGTGATCACAGTAGTCCCTTTTTCTGCGTGAAATGATGAATGAAATCTACGATATTGTAATCATTGGTGCTGGTCCTGCTGGGTCAACTTTTGCCAGACTTTTGGCAAAACGTAATTCATCTTTGAAAATTCTCTTGATTGATGCACAAGATGAACAAACTCAAAAACCTTGTGGAGGCTTATTAGCTCCGGATGCGCAAAAAGCATTAGCTCATTATAATTTGGTCATTCCAAATGAAATATTATCAACTCCTCAAATTTTTTCGGTCAGAACAATTGATATTGCCCAAAACTTAGATTGTTCTTATCAAAGAATGTACTTGAATATGAATCGTTTTGCTTTTGACCAATGGCTGATTTCATTAATTCCAGATTCCGTTTCTATTTTGCGAGATCGCTGTGTTCGAATTGAATCGAGCGATGAGGCTTATCATTTGACTCTAACACAGAAAAAAAGTGTTTTTGCCAAAATCATTGTTGGAGCAGATGGTGCAAATTCAATCATTCGTAAAACGTTTTTTTCAGATAAAAAACTCAAAAAATACGTGGCAATTCAACAATGGTTTACTCATTTGAGAGAACATACGCCGGTCTACTATTGTGTTTTCGATCAACAAACAAGTGAAAGTTGTTCATGGTTGATGAATAAAGATGAATACGTAATTTATGGAGGCGCTTTTTCCAAGGAACAATCCAGAGAAAAATTCGAAGAACAGAAACAACGATTTTGTGAACAACAAAATTATCACTTTGGTGAATTAATCAAAACCGAAGCATGTTTAGTCACTTCTCCACGAAAATATTCAGATTTCTTTTCCGGAAACGATTCTATTTTCTTAATTGGCGAAGCGGCTGGCTTTATCAGTGCTAGTTCCTTTGAAGGCATCAGTTATGCCTTTGAGAGTGGAGAAGCATTAGCCAATGCTTTTGCTGAAGGCAATTCTTCGGCCGATATCATGAAAAAGTACAGACAAAATATTCGGCCAATCAAACGAAAATTATTGGGAAAAATATGGAAAAGAAATATTCTAGCCAATCCTTTCTTGCGGAAAATGATCATGAAATCTGGACTGAAAAGTATCAGCATAGAGAAAGATTAGAATGCTATGCCACAGAT
>CAYFSZ010000034.1:10714-14413 GCA_964346085.1 uncultured Mageeibacillus sp.
ATTTTTATTTTTGGATTTGGTATGGAAATTCGCGGAGCAGCGATTGCAACATTTCTTTCCAATTGTATTGCTATGTTGTATTTTGTGCGATTTATCCTCGCTAGAGGGGATGAAACTGTCATTACATTTGATCTTTCACAATTCACACTGAAACATAGAATTCCCAACGAAGTGATACTTGTTGGCTTACCAGGATTTTTGCTCACTTGCATGTCGTCCATTTCGAATACCTTTCTCAATTCGATGGTTGCTTCATATTCAACACAGGCGATAGCAGGTATGGGAATCGCCAAGAAGATTAATCTATTAGCATTCGCCATCGCCCAAGGAACAACACAAGGGACATTACCTTTAATTGCCTATAACTATTCTTCTGGCAATCGAAAACGAATGAATGATGCAATCAAGACATCTTTCCTATATAGCTTTTTAATTGCAGTCATTGGCACACTGTTTACTTTTTTCTTTTCCGTTCATATCATTCAATTGTTCATTCGTGATCAACAAACCGTTTCTTTCGGGGAAAGTTTTCTGCGTATTATTTGTCTTGCTTGCCCCACGACTTCTATCAATTTTATGTTTATCACTATCCTTCAGGCAGTGGGTGAGAAAGCAAAACCTATATTTGTCTCCTTCCTACGCAAAGGCACGATTGATGTTATTTTGATGATCGTCTTATCTAATGTGATTGGAATCAGAGGAATTGCATGGGCAACCCCTCTTGCTGATTGGCTGGCTCTATTAATTGGAATTATTGTCTTTATCCCGGTTATCAAGAAAATAAACACACAAATGCAAATCGGAATTACGATGAAAAAGGAATAAGAAGGAATCGTAGTTGTGTCAAAGGGAACTTATCAACAGGAATTTGAAACTTGTACGCTTTGCCCTCATCAATGTGGAGTTAACCGGAATGAAGGAAAGGTAAGTTTTTGTCATGTTGATTCGCAACTAAGAGTCGCAAGAGCCTCGCTTCATGAATGGGAAGAACCTGTTTTAGTAGGAGCGAAGGGGTCAGGAACGATTTTCTTTGTGGGCTGTCCGGTTGATTGTCTTTATTGTCAAAACAGAGATATTGCTAGAGGCATTGGTGGTGAAGTACTAGATGTTCATCAACTTTCCCTCGTGATGCTACGATTGCAAGAAATGGAAGCTGCAAATATTAATCTCGTGACTGCAACACAATATATTCCGCATATTGTGGAGGCGATTCCGATAGCTAGGAAAGAAGGCTTACATATCCCAATTGTTTGGAATTCATCAGGCTATGAATCCGTTGAATCTTTGCGAAAACTTGAAGGTTTGATCGATATTTATTTACCTGATTTCAAATATTTTTCTTCTGAAATAGGTTGGAATTATTCACGAGTAAAACAATATCCAGAAACAGCTAAAGCTGCTTTGGTTGAAATGTATCGACAAGTTGGTCCTTGCCAATTTGATGAAAAAGAGAATCTGAAAAAAGGAATGATTATTAGACAATTACTTTTACCAGGTCAACTCGAAGATGTAAAACAAAGCACCAAAATGCTTTATGAAATGTTCGGAGATAATGTTTTCTTTAGCTTAATGAGTCAATATACACCGGTTCATGAGATAGAAAAATATCCTGTCTTAAATCAACAAGCAAGTTGGAATGACTATAATTACTGGGTAGACTATGCCATCTCGCTCGGTATTGAAAATGCCTTTATTCAAGAAGAAGAGGCTGCTACCGAAAGTTTTATTCCGGATTTTACGGAGTGGGCATATCAGGACTTTATCAAGGGTGAAAACTAACGAAATTTCTTTTGAAAAATTTTCGATTCGCTGAATATTGCTGATCCTAAAATAAGTGCTGACCCAATAATCTGTAGAAAATTCATCGATTCTTTTAAAACTAAAACAGATAAGGCTAATGCAAAAAGTGGATCTAAGTAACTTAAGATTGAAATACTCTGCGCTTTCATTTTAGAGATACTGTAGAAGTATAGCAAATATGCAATTCCCGTATTCAATATGCCTACTATAAGGATAAAAATGATTTCTTTTGCGTCGCGGATGTTCCAATTATCAGATGTTGTGAAAAGTACATATGGAAACAATATTAATACTGCACCAAGAAATTGAAATAGAGTTCTTTCCATTGATGGCAAATCGATCGACTTATTGATAATGATGATGAACGCATAGCAAACGGCTGCAGAAACTGCCAAAAAAAGACCCTTCTGCGAATTCTTTTCTATTCCTGTAGAATGAAACAAATTCGTCAGTAAAAGCATGCCGATTAATGCAATAATACCCAAAAATAATCGATGCTTCGAAATTCTTTCATTTAGAAAGAAAGGAGATAAAAACAGCAAGATTGTTGGTTGCATATAATAACCGACAGTAGCAATTGAAATACTTGTAAACTGATATGCCTCAAACAGCAAAATCCAATTAATTCCCATTAATGCACCAGATAACAAAAGTTGAATTAAATTTTTTTTGATACCATGTCTATTAATCTTAGATTTTTTAATTATCATAAAAGAGCAAATAACTAAGATTCCTAATACACTTCTGACTAAAGAAAGAGAAGGGGAAGATAGCGAAATATTTCGGCGAAATATTCCTATGCTACCGAAAATGAGCATGCATATGAGAAAAGCAAAATAAGATTTTCTTTCATCTCTAGACATACGCATAACTCCTTCTTGAACCAAAACTGTTCTGCTATAAGTTATCATCTTATTACTTCCTTAACAACTTTTGTTCAATTAATGAATCAATAAATTTCTCGTCCAAAGGAACATCAGAAGATTCGAAGCTCGTGATAAGTCTTTCTCCGAGAATGATTCCGCGATAGGCATATTCATTAATTTTCTTTAAAGCGTTATTTGCGTATATAGGATCTCCCATTCTCCCGAAGTGTTCCCAGTAAATTTCTTGATTTGTTTCGGTATTGAGGAATGTAAAATCTGGATATATCGTACGCCTATTTTTATAATGAAACGGGCACTCATACTTGTAGATAATTCCGTGATGATGGAATTTATCTCCTAATATTTTTTCGCTTTTAGATCTAACTTTTTCTCCGTTAACTGTTGTAAAGTAATTATCTCCTTCTCGAAAGGGGAGACCTTGATAAGAAATAGACTTCCAAGCTGATAATCGCTGTCCTCTAGTTGGAATAATTGGTGTAACCAGTGCTTTTCTTCCTGGATGCAAATTTTCGAAAATAGCATCCAATTTATTATCTTCAATTTCTTCCAAAATTGTTCTCAAAAGAGGAATCATGTCGTTAACGAATTTATCGACATCTTGATTATATGATTGCTGTGCAAGAGCTGCTGCGAAATCCGTTCTAGATTTCGGGAGATATTTCCTTTCTCGATGACCAGTTTCAGGATTGGTATATGTGAGCCGATAGTAAAATTTGTTTTGGATTGTCAGTACTTCTAGATTTCCGGATAGGGATGTTTTGTGTTTTTCTAAAATTTCAGAAATTCTCTCATATAGAGATAATAGGTGTGTGACTTTTTGTTTCATGTTAGGAAAACTCCTCTTAGTAAATATTAAGAAGTAGAGAACCAAGACTCTGATGAATATATAGAAAATAATAGATAAAGTAAGAAAGAGATTGTTTTCGGAACTTCTCTATATTTATCTTAGCAATTCATTTTTGTCTTGGCGAGGGATTTTTTGTGTTTTATAAAATAATTTTGATTTTTTATG
>CAYFSZ010000035.1:0-3422 GCA_964346085.1 uncultured Mageeibacillus sp.
TTCATCAGAATAACTCTTTTAACAATTAGATAAACAAAGAATACAAATACGACTACAGAGAGTACAATCCCCCACCATGGCATATCCAAAATATTATAACAGCGAACATTGACCCACATACGATTGATCGCGGCATTACGCTCAGGTACGAAATACAACATAATGCTGCTTCTACTCATGACTTCTTCATTCGGATATTGCGCTGCTAATTGGCGATTTAACTGCTCTTCATCTACAGGAACGACATATTTTTCATCAGACTCACCATCTGGAGAGAAGAAATAATTTAAATCATAATTAATTGTATTTTCTTCTTCACTCTCATAGTTCCAGCGTAAATAATCGATCACTGTATCATCTTCACCACCGGAGATAACGGATGTATAGCCAATATAATACATGTTGCGAACTGCATTATCTGGTCTGGATACAAAATTGATAAAAGCCTCTGCGGCATGTTTTTTGGCTGCATCTTCTTGGATTCCATTTTTCAACATTACCCATGCATCAAAATAAATATTTGTTGATTCCAAAGGAGCTGCAAAGTTAAGATATAAATCATCCTCTTCAGCCTGATCCATTGCATAGACTGCATCCCCAGACCATTGATAGTTTGCAACTACTTTTCCAGTAATCATATCCGCTTTCCCTGAATCTGTTTCAAAAGAATAAACATTGTCTTTGGCATCTTGCAAATAATCTTGCACTTTCGCCAACTGTTCATCAGAAACATCATTCATCACGGCTTCCAAATTTTCTGCATAATTAGGATCTTGACGAAATTCTTCATTCAATAAAGTTTCTGAATTAACCGCCCCGACTGCCGCAAAATAACTATCGCGAACATTGTCTTTGATGGTCACGCGACGATAAAAATCTGGATTTGTGATTAATTGCCATGTTGAAACATCTTCTTCAGAAACGTACTCAGGATTATAAATAAATCCTGTCACCCCCCACATATAGCCAGCTGCATAATGAGACCAAGTTTCACCATTGATTTCATTTGTTTCGAATACCTCTTTGATGTAAGGAGAAACATCTCGTACATAATAATTCTGTTCATTCTCTTCATCTAAGAACTGTTCAGATAAAGGTTCAAGTTTTCCTTCACTCATCAGCTTCATAAACATATACTCTGAGGGAGCCACCAAGTCAAAGGTATCTCCTAAAGTTAACATATTGTATAAATCTTCATTAGTGCCGAAGGTTGAATATTGCACATTCACTTCTACTCCATATGTTTCTTTATACCAAGTTTCAAAATCATCAATCATTGAATTTTCGCCAAAAATTTCTTGATTGTCTAAATCGATAACTTCATCTTCTCCCCAGTCTCCTTCATCAATATATTCTTCCCAATTACTGATGCGAAGAGTTACTTTTTCTTTGGTGAGTTCTGGAACTACTCCAGACTGCGTTTTCTCATTTGATGACAGTGTTTTTGCTTCAACATTTTTCTGACTAAAAGGAGCAATTATGAAAAGAGCAACAATCATTAAACAAATAAATTTTTGAACTAATTTTTTCATTTTCAAATTTTCCTTTCTATCTTTCTGCTTCCAATTCATTTTTGGACTTATTTCGGCTGATATTCATTCCCAAAACCACCAAAATAACAAGGACAAAAATTACAGTCGATAATGCCCATAAAGCAGTCTTGATATCTGTTTGTGAACCTTTGGTCGCATTGACAACATAGGTACTAATTGTGTCAAAAGTCGCGGGTTTCGTGTAACTTGAGATAAAATAGTCATCAAGAGATAAAGTAATCGCTAATGCAAAACCAGAAATAATTCCTGATGAAATTTGTGGAAGCACAATTTGTTGTAAGGCTTTCGCAGGCGTTGCACCAAGATCCAAAGCAGCTTCATACAAGCTCGGATCCATTTGTTTGATTTTGGGCATGACAGATAAGAACACAAATGGTGTGCATAATGTCACATGTCCAATTATCAAAGGAACAAAGGTGTCTTTGCTGATTTGAAACGCAACCACTAACAAAATACATATTGAAAACCCAGTCACGACATCTGCGTTAACAACTGGTACTTGGTTCATAAATGTCATTGCTCGATTCACTCTTTTTTTCGAATAAAAAGCACCAACAGCACCTAAAGTTCCTAGAATTGTCGACAATGTCGCCGAAGCAAAGGCTAATATCAATGTGCCGATAATCATCTCTCGAAGTTCAGTAATCGTGAATAAATTGATGTAATTTTGCAAGGAAAAACCTTTGATTGCACCAATGGTTGTTGCATCGGTAAAGCTAAACACTGCTAACAACAATATAGGCAAATATAAAAAGAGGAAAACGAGAACTAAATAACCAATTTTTAATGATTTTTTCATTATAGCAATGCCCCTCCTTTTGCTTGAGATTCTTCGTCCGTATTACTTAACCAAGTGAAAAGCCCGATGATACCGAGCAAAATAAACGCAATCATGGATCCTGCATGCCAATTATCTGCTGCAAAGTAACTACCAATCAATGACCCCATGATATAAGTGCTATTATAGAGCATATCGAGTACGACATAGTTCGTCATGGATGGTAAGAAAACCATCGACACCCCACTTACAATACCAGGGACGGAAAGTGGTAAAGTGACTTGCAAAAATGTTTTGACAGGGTTTGCGCCGAGATCCATTGCCGCCTCTGTCAACGCTTTATCTAGTTTACTAATCGTTGTGTAAATTGGCAAAATCATAAACGGCAAAAAGTCATATGTCATACCAATGACAGAATTTAAGAAAGGATAATATGCTAGATTCCCTTCCAACACAGACAAAATTTCTTTCAATGCAGTAATACGCAAAGAAAAGTTTATCCACATTGGCAAGACAAAAATCATCAAAAGTGAGCTTTTCTTTTTCAATTTGCTATTCGCTAAAATATAAGCAACTGGATAAGCAATCAATAAACATACAATTGTTGTCACCATCGCAAGTGCTAAACTATAGAACAAAGTCCCTATTGTATTAGGATTCGTAAAAAAGCCTGTGAAATTTGCTACTGTAAATTGTCCTGTCGAATTTGTAAACGCATAATAAGCTAATACAAATAACGGAGCCAAAACAAAAAGAATCAAAAAGACAGCATAAGGTATACCTAGACTTTTGCGACTAAAATTGTTTTTAAACATTTTTCGGTATTCCCTCCTTAATTATCTTTTCACAACAAATTTCATTTTTTCAACTGGCATAATCAAACCAACTTGGTCATCCATATTCCACAAATCTTCATCAAAAACTGCGAAATCATGTTCTAAATCTGTATGAATAACATACAAATAATGCGAACCTTGATAAATCAAATTGCTGATATAACCTTGAATCAATCCCTCTTCTACATTATCTGTTAATTTAATATCTTCAGGCTGAATGGATGCTTCCACTTTGACGCGATCTGTATCGATAAC
>CAYFSZ010000035.1:3522-8003 GCA_964346085.1 uncultured Mageeibacillus sp.
TCTGGAATATCATCAACACAAATAAACTCTCCACCACAAAAACGAGCTTTGAGCTTTCCTGTCATCAAACCACTAAAAATGTTACTTTCTCCAATAAAGTCAGCAACAAATGCGTTTTCTGGCTCATTATAAATATCTTCAGGATTTCCAACTTGTTGAATTTTGCCCTCATTGATAACGACAATCTTATCCGACATGGTCAAAGCTTCTTCTTGATCATGGGTAACATAAATAAATGTAATACCAAGTTTCTTATGCATGGCTTTTAATTCGATCTGCATTTCTTGACGCATTTTCAAATCTAGTGCACCCAACGGCTCATCCAACAACAAAATTTCTGGTTCATTAACCAATGCTCTAGCAATCGCAATACGCTGTTGTTGTCCACCCGACAATGTCGAAACACTTCTTTCTTCAAAACCTTCTAAATCAACAAGAGTCAGCACCCGCTTTACTTTACGAATCATTTCATTTTTCGGGATTTTCTTTTGTTTGAGTCCAAAAGCAATATTATCGAAAATGTTCATGTGTGGAAAAAGTGCATAACGCTGAAAAACTGTATTAATTGGTCTTTGATAAGGAGGAAGATTCGTAATATCTTGTCCATTCAAAAGAATTTGACCTGATGTTGGAATATCGAACCCAGCAATCATACGTAAAGTAGTTGTCTTACCACAACCAGATGGTCCTAAAAACGTCACGAATTCACCACGTTTTATATCCAGACTGAAATCGTCAACAGCAACAAAACCATCATCATCAAAAATCTTAGAAACATTTTTCAATTCAATAATATTGTTTTTTTCCATTCCACTCTCCCTTTTACCTGAAAATTAGGCACGCTATACTCATCGAAAATCCAGGATAATGATCATTTTCCACGATGAATTTTACGCTAACCTGAAACATACACACTATAAAATAAAACGTTGTTAATTGCTATCAGTTTTGAAAATAAAGTTACTAAGTTTTTTATAATTTCATTGGAAATAACTTGTGATGAATACGTTTTGAATAAGACTAATTTGAGTTATCCTTCATCTCACAGACTCAAAAATCCAAATAAAAAATCTCAACTCCTGTAGGAATTGAGATTTTATCAGCCATCTGCTAATTGAGTAATTATAAACTTACAACATTAACAGCTTGTTTGCCTTTTTGACCTTTTTCAATATCGAATGATACTTTTTGGCCTTCTTTTAAAGAACGATAACCATTATTTTGAATTGCGCTTTGGTGAACAAAAACATCTTCACCATTGTCTATCTGAATAAAGCCATATCCTTTAACATCATTAAACCACTTTACAGTTCCTTGATACATACACTACCCTCCTTCTCACTTTTTATAATTCAAATTTCATAAGGAAGATAAAACAATGTATTGAAAGTGATATACAAACTTACTATTTAAAATTACTATGTCAGTATACACCTATTTCTGAAATATATCGAACTTTATTTTTATAGTAAATTGACAATCGTTCCTGACAGTCTATAAAATAGAAAATACCCATTGCAAGGAGAAAATTAATGAATTTCAAAACTGGCCAATATACGAGATTAGATGCCTTTAACTTATATTTACGTATTATCGTTCGAGTTGTTTTAGTTATTTTAGGAGTATTATTCTTAAAACATATTTTCTTACCGAACTTATCTGTTTTAATGCCTTTCATATTGGCCTTAGCATTTGCTTTTCTATTAAATCCACTGCTTAAATTTTTGCAGAAAAAATTTAAATTCCATCGAAAACTTACCTCAATCATCCTAATACTTATTGTCATTGCAATTATGTGTATTGCATCCTATTTTTTAGTAAAAGTACTCATCAAAGAAATTGGTGCAATTACAATTTATTTACAAGAAGAATGGCCTTCTGTGCTAAATCGTATTAATAATTTAGATAAAGAATTAGCAGGAATGAATCATCGAGTCCCTGATTTTGTTTTAGAATCAGTTGGATCAATCGGACAAAATTTAACAAATCAGCTTCGTTCAATTACTGAAAATATAGTTGGCGCAAGTGTAAATATCGGTCGTTCCGTCATTGGTAGCGCAGGTCGTATTGCATTAGCAATTGTTACATTTTTCATGGCATTGTATTTTACTCTTGTCGATTTTCAACATTATGTTTCCTTCGGCAAAAAAAGATTAGGAAATCAAATTTTTGATAATATGAGTGGATTAACATCAACAACCACTAAAGCCATCGGTCAAAACATCAAAGCACAATGTTATATTGCTCTGATTTGTTTTGCATTCATGTTGGTTGCATTTTTAATTGCTGGAAGACCATACGCATTCTTGATGGCTCTAATACTCGGAATTGTTGACTTGCTACCAATTATTGGTGCAATCGCAGTTTTACTCCCATGGGGAATTATTAGTTTGATTTTAGGCGATATGAACGGTGGTATCTTTCTAATTATTGTCGGGATTGTATTCTTCTTACTTCGTCGAGTTATCGAACCAAAGCTTGTTGGCAAGCATACAGGCTTGCACCCACTCGTCACATTGATGTCCCTTTATATTGGTCTTCACGCATTTGGGGTAATTGGTGGTATTCTTGCACCGACATTAGTGATTATTGCCATTAAGATGTATAATTCAGGAATTTTCAACCGCTTTTTGCTCGACTTAAGAGATGTGTTCTTTCATCTAAGTTTCATTCTAAAGAGACCATATGAAGATATGATTGCATTAAGCGTCAGCAAACAAAACCAAAGTGATCAGAAGGACGATCAAATAAATAATTAGTTAATTTTTTTCTTTAAACAAATCATTAGTTGTTTGATATCTTCATCATATTTAATGTCATAATCATCAATAATCTTGCCTAAGATATTACTTTCCTGCCCTCTCACGGAGTCTAAGAGTTGACTATAATAATGCTCTGTCTCAAAAGATTTAGGTTGATTTAATTGTTTTTCAATCTTTGCTAATTTTTCGGGAGAAATATCAATATCCCCTATGATTGTGACAATGACAAATTCATCATCTCTTTTGACTTTAATATAAAACTCTCTTGCATTCTCTTCTAGAAACCAATTGCAAAGTACACCTGTCATGCTTGAAACCATTTGCTCAAGACGTTTTTTCATTTTTCTTCTCCTTTAACTCTCGGAAATACATGCAAATTGGCGTCATCGCAGCTGCGACAAATCCTGATGCAAATCCATTGTTGTATAAATTGACTCCACCATGTAATCCTAAAACTTCTGACACAAGGGCTGAATGACAAAAACCAGAGATAATACCTATCACAAAACCAAATTCTCCACTCAATGGTGCTAATGTAGTTGCAAAAAGAGCAGTCACTGCAGCTGAAGTAGAATTTGGCTCAAAAGTATGACTCAGCAAAGTACCAATCCCAACTCCTATCATGACTGGAATACTATTCTTTGGATGTTTTCCCATCGCAGCAAAAGCATAAACAGAAAATATCCCACCTATCACAGGTCCATTAAACGGAGCACCAATGATAAAAACATAAATGACTGAAATCAAACCCATTAATCCCATATTGATGAATGTCAGACCTGATCCATATACTGTATCAAAATCAATGACTAGTCGTCCGGTCTCTCGCAATAAATCTAAATATTTCGTGTCCTCTTTTCGATGAATCAGCAAACCAAAAGCGATTGTCAAAACGAATATTATTATCAATATTAGTGGCAAAATGTATTCGTTATTTTCACTTAAATGACTTACTGGTTCAACTGAAATAGAAAACATACGGAAAAAAGCAAGTAAAACCATACCTATTATTCCACTAATGAATCCAATATTATAGAGAGTATATCCCTGATGAAAACGCAGACCTGCAGATGATAATACCGGAATGAGAAAACCGATAAGGATACCCATAGCTATTGCTAGAAGAAAATTGAGTGGAAAAATGATATCTAAATCGAAAGCAATTAGTCCAGAGAACGGCCCCAGTGTACTGCCCAAAAATCCTTGCATCACAAAATATTCAAATTTCTCATCGCTTAGTTTTGCATAAAGCCAAGTACCTAATAAAATCGGTGTCATGTTTAGCACATTTGTACCAAAAAAAGCAAAACCACTAACTAAAGATACAGTTGCTATCAGAGTACCTGTTATTCTTATTTTCAAGCAACAAAGAATACCAATTTGAAACAAAAGAACAAGGAAAGCATTAAAAAAAGCTGCTCCTGCTCCACCGATTTCCATGTAATCAGTTGTCAATAAAGAGGGGTGTAGATAAATCTCGATCAAGCCTTTCCAAACATCCTCAATATTAGCGAATAAAAAAGATGAAAGAAGTAAAATAAAATCAATCCCTAAAAGAAGAATTTTCTTGTATGTTTGTTGATGTCTTGTCATTTCTGGCATCCTATTTTTCTCACGGCTGTTCTATTGCATCTGTTAAATTGAAGGTATCAATAATTTCGCCCGCAGGATTATAAAAATTGACACTCACATCATCAACTTGCGAATTATTCATAATAT
>CAYFSZ010000035.1:8103-14002 GCA_964346085.1 uncultured Mageeibacillus sp.
AATTGTGTTTGTTGCAGAAGTAGCCGTTTCATTTTCCACAGATTCCGTATCAACTTTAGAAACAATATTTTCCTTCTGACTATTGCTAAATTCATTGCCTACATCTGAAGATTGAGTAGTTGCTTCATCTCCGCTTTTACATGAAACAAGTGCCAATAAAAGTGTGAAACATAAAATATATATTAAAGATTTTTTGATCATGCTTTTCTCCTTCCGTCAAAAACTGCGGACCTCTTCGTGGCCTTGCCATTTAATATCCTCTTCCTCTTTATTGAAAATCTGAATAATTTATTCTAACATAAATTATTCGGGCAATTTTTAATCGACTGGATTAAATTCTAAAACAAGCAAATTTAGGAACAAAAGATTAGCCCTAGGTAACCCTGATCGTAAATGTTTACGATTGAATTTTCAGTAAAAAACACTGAAAACCGCTTCTTTTTTTAGTATTTGTAAGCAATCTCAAATCTTAAACTATGTTACAATAATGCATATTTACAAATAACGCTTTCCAAAATAAACGTTATTTATTAAATTTACACAAAGGGTTACTTATGAAGAAACAATTATCTGAGGTTTTCGTGAAGCCTGTCAAAAAAAATCACGGTGGGGTGAAAAACAAACATCTCAAAGTTCCGTTTGATAAAGAACTTGCAGTGTTGACTCCGTCGAAAGTCCGCATTCCCTGCAAAATGCATATTGGTGCTGAATGTGAACCTGTTGTAAAACCAGGTGACGAAGTCAAAGTTGGTCAAGTCATTGCTGAGGCAAATGCATTTGTAGCAAGTCCTATTCATTCATCCGTTTCAGGCAAGGTCAAATCTGTTCAAATCTCCGATGAAAATAATAGCGGTTCTGTTGGGAAAATCATCGAAATCATTTCTGATGGAAATATGACTTTAGCTGAAGATTTACAAATACCAGAAATCCATTCTAGAGAAGACTTTTTGAAAGCTGTAAGAAGCAGTGGCTTAGTTGGTCTTGGTGGTGCTGGGTTCCCGGCAGAAGTGAAACTTGCAGTTGAAGAAGGAAGTGTTGACACGTTGATTGCAAATGGCTCGGAATGTGAACCGTATCTTTCTGTTGACGATTATCGCATGCAATATGATGCGGTTGATCTTTTAGATGCTATCGCAGCAACTTTGCACTGGATTAACATTAAACAAGCCTTTATCGCTATTGAAGACAATAAGACAAGCGCGGCGAATCGTTTAGCTGAACTAATCGCAGAAAATCCTGAAAAATATGGGCAAATTAAAATTGTTATGATGGCTTCCATGTATCCAAAAGGCATGGAAAAATTGGCTATATATAACACAACTGGACGCATGGTACCAGAAGGCAAATTACCGAAAGATGTTGGTTGTATTGTGATGAACACCACTTCCCTAGCTGAGCTTGGCAAATATTTGCGCACTGGTATTCCTCTCGTTGAAAAGATTGTGACCGTAGCCGGTTCTGCTGTTTCTAAACAACAGAATGTACATGTCCCGATTGGTTCAAGCATTGAGGAATTGTTACAATTTGTTGGTTTAAATACCCATCCAGATATGATTACGATGGGTGGACCGATGATGGGGTTAACCGTATCTTCTGAACAAAATCCAGTTCTCAAACAAAATAATGCAATATTAGCTTTGTTAAAAAGTGATATTCAACTTGCTGACGAAAGTCAATGCATTCGCTGTGGAAAATGTATTGATGCTTGTCCAATGCAATTAGAACCAACTAGCTTGGTCAAAAAAGTAAAGAAAAATATGATTTCTGAAGCAATCAATGATGGTCTATTAACTTGTATGGAATGCGGTTCATGTGACTTCGTCTGTCCTGCCAAAATTCCTCTCGTTCATTATTTACGCTTAGGAAAATCAAAAAATCGTTAAGTGAGGACTTGAAAATGACAAAAACTAATGAAAAAAAATCTTTAATCATTGCTTCAAGCCCACATTTTAGAAGTAATGATTCATCAACAAAAGTAATGCTCCGTGTCATCATCGCATTGATGCCACTCGTGATAGCTGTTGCCTATATTTTTGGTAGCCGTGTTTTTATTTCATTGGCTATATCAATTGCAACTGCGGTAGTTTCTGAATTCATCATTCAGAAAATGATGAAAAGAAAACAAACCATCAAGGATCTATCTGCTGTTGTTACAGCTATGATTCTAGTATTAAATTTACCGATCGATTTTCCTTTTTGGCAGTTGATATTAGGAACGATGTTCGCCATCGTTGTGGTAAAAGCAGCTTTTGGAGGCATTGGTCAAAACTTTGCCAATCCAGCTATTACCGCTCGTATCGTAATGGTTTCTTCCTTCACTTCTTCATTTATGGGAGCATCAGATCCATTAGAAAGAGCAATGCGTTTTAGCAAATCACCAGTTGACGCAATCGTCAGTGCAACGGCAAATGCTTCTGCAAGTGCAAGTGCAACCGCTAGTGCATCCGCTGATGCAGGTAGTAGCGCAACAATTTTATCTCAGTTCGAGCCTGGTGCAGATTTCCAAGGCATCATTTCGATTCGAGATATGTTATTTGGTTTACATCCTACTCAAGCAGTTGGTGAAACCTGCATTATCGCAATTATCATCGGAGGCTTATTCTTATTAGTTACAAAGACGATCAAGTGGCATACACCTGTTTCCTTTATTGGAACAGTTGCAATATTATCATTCATCCATGGTGGGTTTGATCCAATGTATGTGCTTTATCAATTATTAGGTGGTGGATTAATTTTCGGTGCTTTCTTTATGGCAACTGACTATGCAACAACTCCTGTAACAAGCAAAGGAAAAGCTATATTCGGCATAGGACTTGGTCTTATTACCTGCTTAATTCGTTTCTACGGAAATCTACCGGAAGGTGTTTCTTTTGCAATATTAACAATGAATATTTTAACGCCTCATATCGATAAATGGACAAAGACAAAATATTTCGGATCAAAAAAAGCACTTGGCATCAAAGAAGAAAATAAAGCAAAGGCATAGAAGGAGGTATTCAGGATGAAAAATAAAGATTTAACTTTCGGGAACATTCTCAAACCAACTTTGATTTTGGGTCTAGTATGTCTGATTACTACTCTTTTACTAGCTATTGTCAACTCAATAACTTATGAGCGAATTTATGCGCAAGAAATATTAATTCAGAACGAGGCTGAATTATTCGTAATGCCTGACAGTAAAGCGTTCGAAAAGATTGATTCTCCTGATGGTTCTTTCACCTATACTGAAGCATTAGATGGAAACGGAGAAGTGATTGGTTATATTTTCAGAAATGCTATTAATGGCTATGGAGGTCCTGTTACCGTAAATGTCGGTGTTGACTTAGATGGTCTAATCACAGGCGTTAAAGCGATGGATTTATCCGAAACCCCAAATATCGGGATGAAAGTTTCAGAAGATGAATTCGGAAAGCAATTCATAGGAAAAACGGTTGGTATTGCTTTAGGGACTGGAGAAAATGAAGTCGAAGCTATTTCTGGTGCTACGGTCAGTTCAACTGCATTTATGCAAGCAGTACAAAAGGGTTTAGAACAATACCAAGTAATCGCAGGAGGCCAAAATGAATAAAGCAAAAGAAGTTTTTACAGCAGGATTTATTAAAGAAAATCCAATTTTTCGTTTAGTTTTAGGAATGTGCTCTTCATTAGCTGTTTCGAGCACTTTGGTATCCTCATTAGGGATGGGAATTTCTGTTATATTCGTACTCGTTCTCTCAAATATAGTTATTTCGCTCTTGCGAAAGGTTATCCCCAATAGCATTCGTATTCCAGCTTATATCACAATAATTGCTGGATTCGTGACGATTGTTCAACTTTTACTAAAAGCCTACTTTTTTGAGTTAAACACAATGTTAGGAGTTTACTTACCTTTAATCGTTGTTAACTGCATTATCCTTGGACGTGCCGAAGCATTCGCCTCCAAAAATTCAGTTGGTTATTCTGCTTTAGACGGATTAGGAATTGGGCTAGGTTATACTTTAGCATTGTTAAGTATCGCATTCATTAGAGAATTATTCGGTTATGGTAGTTTGTTTGGTTTCGCTATTATTCCTGAAGAATTTACAATTCAAATTTTCACCTTACCTGCTGGTGGTTTTATTGTTGTTGGTTTCTTAATGGCTGTATGGAATCACCTCGCTGTCAAAAAAGGTGGATCAAAAGCAGAATTAGATTGTGGCACTTGTCCAATCGGAAATTGCGGACAAGAATTGGTTCAATCATACGTTGAATCAGATACAAACGGTGTAAACAACTCCGTTTCTACTGAAGCGAAGGAGGCTTAAACATGAATACGAATTTATTATATATACTTTTCGTAGCCATAATCATTGAAAACTACGTGTTTGTACAATTCCTCGGAATTTGCCCATTCTTAGGAGTTTCCAAAAACTTAAAGACAGCCATGGGTATGAGTATATCTGTTATTTTTGTTATGGCATTAGCCACAGCTGTTACATGGCCAATTAATCACTTTGTGTTAGAAACAAATAATCTAGAATATTTGCAAATCTTAGTATTCATTCTTGTTATTGCTGCATTGGTTCAATTAGTCGAGACATTTACAAAAAAATATATTCCTAGCTTATACCGAGCTTTAGGTATTTACTTACCATTGATTACAACAAATTGTATTGTTCTTGGTGTTGTATTGTTAAATGTTCAGTCTCAATATAATTTCGTTGAATCAATGACAAACTCTATCGGAGGTGGTGCTGGCTTTATGTTAGCCATGTTCTTATTCTCCGGTATCCGTTCAAGACTTGATGAATCAGATATCCCAGAATTTTTATCTGGATTACCTATTACTTTAATCGCTGCCGGTCTCGCCGCTCTTTCATTCCAAGGTTTCGTTGGGATTGCGGAGAACTTATTTGCTTAGGGGGAAATAATGAACGGAATTATATTAGCTAGTTTAGTCATTACAGCTATCGGACTTATTTTAGGGGTAATTCTATCTGTTTTTTCGATAGTCATGGCTGTAAAGACATCTGAAGAAGAAAAAGATATTAGAGAAATGTTGCCCAGTGTAAACTGTGGTGCTTGTGGCTATAGTGGTTGTGACGGTTATGCCCATGCACTCGCAACAGGTGAAGAAAAAGATGTCACCTTGTGTAAGCCAGGCGGACAATCCACTACCAATGAAATTGCTGAATATTTAGGTGTTGAAACATCAAAGCAACTTAAAACAACCGCAATGGTGATGTGTCAAGGAAATTGCCATAATACATCGAAAAGAGCTAACTATGAAGGAATTAGTTCTTGCCAAATGGCAAAACTCGTTGCAAATGGTGATAACACCTGTGGTTTTGGTTGTCTGGGTTATGGTGATTGTGTTAATGCATGTCAATATGATGCGATTCATATGATTGATGGTGTTGCTTTCGTCGATGCAAGCAAATGTACATCATGCATGCAATGTATTAACACTTGCCCTCAAAAGATCATCGATTTAATCCCATACGAAAAAGCTACTTCTATCGTATTTTGTAAAAATCAAGATCGTGGTCCAGTTGCGAACAAAGTCTGCAAAACATCCTGTATCGCCTGCGGTTTATGTGTTAAGAACTGTCCGGTAAACTGTATTGAAATTAAGGACAATCGTGCTGTTATTGACTATGAGCAATGCATCAACTGTGGTGCATGTCAAGAAGTCTGCCCTCACAACTGTATTTTGTCTTTATATCCATTGGAAGAGTATTTATCGATGAAGGGATAATATCTTACTCTACTCAAGTTCAACCAAGCTTTGCTGCCATTTTAGGAAGCAAGGCTTTTTTGTTTGCTTTCATGAACTAGTTTACGAGCTATAGGGACGGAAATTACCATTTTCTCTAATAAACCGTCCATAGGTATGTAGCTGAAAGCTACGTCGAGTGACGGAAATTCGAGGTTCGCGGCT
>CAYFSZ010000036.1:0-13592 GCA_964346085.1 uncultured Mageeibacillus sp.
CATTTTCTTCCACTTGAACTTGATGATCAAGTTTCCAAACCATCTCGTGATGGGGAATACCATCTTCTAAATATTCTTCTGAATCAACAATAAAGCCGCATTTTTCGTAAAATTCGCGGGCATAACATTGGGCGCTAATTCGGATTTCATTGTATCCGTCGGAAAGCAGCTGCGAAACCGCGGCTTGCATCACCTGTAAACCGTAGCCCTTCCCTCTCTCGGTCGTAATCACACGACCGATTGATGCTTCTTCATAAGAGACTCCAGGTTCTAACGTCCTAGCATAAGCTAAAACTTTATCCTTCTCTTCTAGCCAAATATGCGTAGCTTTCAAATCTTTATCGTCCAAATCTTGATAACAGCAATCTTGCTCAACAACAAACACTTCTGCACGTGCCTTCAGAATTCGGTACAGCTCCAGATTCGTGAGTTCTTCAAACTTTTTTATTTTCATTTCCATGTTTAGGGGTATTCTTTCATTAAACGTTCTAGGATTTCTTCATCCGCAGGACAAAAATCATATTGTGGGATTTCTCTTGGATGAATAAATCGTATATCTTCATGTTCTAGCATTTTCGGTGAACCACTCTCAGGTAGCAATTTAGCATGATACAAAAACAATTCTATATCAATATCTGGATATTCATGAGTCACCTGCATGTACAAATCTTGCACCTCAATCTCAACAGCCAATTCTTCTCTGCACTCACGCTTCAAAGCGTCTTTATGACTTTCTCCAGGTTCAACTTTTCCCCCGACAAATTCATATAACAAAGCTCTCGCTTTATTTGCAGGGCGTTGGCAAATCATAAATTTATCTCCTTGCCAAATTAATGCTGCTACGACGATTGCTTGCTTTTTCATAGTAAACTCTTTCCTTTAATTGATTGGATTATTTCTAACCCTTCATTTGTTTTCAAAAACTCTAGGACAGGATTCGGTACATAATTCTCCAATTCTCGAATCAAATCAGAAGGCCGACTATCCGTGATCAATTGGCGAACTTTGCTTGCTGAAATGATTCCATTTTCATTCGTTTTTCGAGGGATAATATGTAATGAAATCTCACTATCAAGGAAAGCTTCTTGCATTGCTTGATTATAAATCGAAGTCATCACTGAGAGAGGTTCTTCTCCAACAAAGCGATGTGTAATATTCAAGCGCGCAGCAATCGCCTTGAAAATTTCGGCATCTAATATAGCTTGCTCCTTGGCTAGCAGCTTTTGTTCAGGAATGAAATAAGCTGGAAAAACAGCTTGTGAAACCAAATATTCTTTTGTTTCATGAAAGCAAAGATTAGGTATATGCCTTGTACTCTCTTGTAGCAATCTTTTTCTTACAGAAAAAGGAAATTCTGAAACATCTTCACTAAGCAAGAATAAATGTAGCAAATCAACTTTTGATGCTGCTGACTCGATTAAATAAAGATGACCTTTAGTTACAGGATTTGCATTCATCACAATTGCACCGCATTTCTCTTGCGGCTTTCCGTTCTGCTCATTCGTTTCTCTCTCAAGCACTAACAGATAATCTTCAAAATCATTTTTCTGATTAGACATAAACAGGATGCTCTCAGTTTCAGCTATTTTGGAAAAGCCAAAACTATTGAAAACCCCCTCATTTTTGGGTTTCGTATATAGAAATAATTTCGAGTATCCTCGATTCATTTGCTCGTAGAGCAATGCAGAAATCAGCTGACTACTTAAATTTTCTGTCTCTCTATCTGGCGCAACTGCAATGGAACGCAATGTATTTTTGAATGCTCCACCTATAGCAACAAGTTCATGTTCAGCATCAAAAAGGCCCAAAAGGTAATCAAGATTCACTTCTAATGTCAGGTTTTGAGCAGTCAGAATACGAACTACTTGCTCTTTTTGTTTGGCGCTAGATAAATTAATAAATTCAGTATACATGTTGACTCCTCAAGTTTTCTCTATTATGAATTTCTGTACAAAAAAGAGCAACTAAATGTATGAATACACGAAATATTCATTCAAATATCCTGTTAAACTTGGTTTTCTCTTTTATATTTCTTATAATTATCAATAATACAAGTTGACCTAAAATCGATTAACTTGTGAATTGCAAAAAATCGAAAGAGAGGTGTATGTATGTTATTTAATATTGATCCTATTTTTGCATTGATTCCATTAATCCTTTATATTGTATTATCCTTCACAGAATTGAATCCTGTTTTGAATGTTTTCATCTGTGTTGTCATTAGTGCAGTACTAACAAATCAGCCTTTTTCATCTCTAGGCGGAGTAATCGGAGAATCTCTTGGTTCTTTCCTCGGTATGATTGGTTTGATTATTATGCTTGGCGCAGGACTTGGCGCAATTTTACAAAAAGCAGGCGTTGCAGAATTCTTTGTTCGCGGACTTGTTAGTAAAATTGGTGTTAAAACAGAAAAACGTGCTGTTATCACAACTATGCTTTGTTCTACAATCTTAGTTGCATTGCTTGGTACATTAGCTGGCGCGAATGCGATCATCGCTCCGATTATTATTCCTCTCGTTGCCGCTGTTGGTCTAACTCCTTCAGTAGTTGCAACTTGTTTCCTAGGTGCTGGCTTGACAGGAATGTTCCTTGGACCATATACGCCACAAGTTGTTACCATCATGGAAATTACAGGATTGGATTATGGTACTTATTTATTAACAGCAGGTGTTCCTTTAGCAGTCGTTGTTTATCTCGTGACCTTCTTCTTTTCTTTACGTACACAAAAGAAAACCGTTGGTGTTTATGCATATGAAGATGTTGAAACACATGAAGATTATGTAGCAACAAAAGAAACAAAACGTGCTGCACTTGCTTTCATCGTAGCTGTTATCGCATTGATTGCTTATGGTATTGTTATCCAAGGTGGCGCATCTTATGCGATTTTAGTTATTATCATCACAGCAATCATCACAGGTATTTTCTCCCATATGACAGCTAATGAATTAATCGAAACATTTATTGCTGGAGCATCCAGATTGATGTGGTTATTCATCATGTTTATCCTCTTCAATCCATTCATCGAATTCATTTCTGGTGCGGGCGCATTTGATCGCTTAGTTGAATTCTTGACTCCATTAATTGATTCAGCAGGTAAAACAGGATTTGCTATTATCTCCGCATTAACTGGTATCTTTGGTATCGGTGGTGCCGCAACAGCAGATAATGTTGTTATGGATAATATGTTCCGTGGTGTAGTTGATAATCTTGGTGTTTCCATGAGCTTATGGGCATTGATTTTATTAGTAGCAGGCCAAATCACATCCTTTGCTTATCCAGAAGCAGATATGATTGGTCAAATGGGTTTGGCTCGTTCCAAAGATGTAAAAAACCTTGTTAAATACGGCATTACCGTTGTTGTATGTTCCGTCATTCTAGTAACGATAATGTCCTTCATCGTAGGATAAGATCATGTTACAAAATGAAATTTTAAACTATTTAGAATCGATTCAAGGAAAAGTTGCCGTCGTCGTGGAAACGCTCGACGGTGAACGTCTAGTTTCTATCAAAGAAAATGAAATTTTTCCTTCTGCTAGCACAATAAAATTAGCTATTATGCTAACCTTGTTCAAAGCTGCAGAAGACGGAAAATTATCATTAGATGATCAAGTTTCTTTAGAAGGTTTGGAAAAAACTGGTGGAGATGGCGTTTTAAAAGAATTGTCTGAACATCATTCTTTTAGTTATCGCGAGCTTTGTACATTGATGATTATTGTCAGTGATAATATGGCTACGAACATTCTGATTAAAACATTAGGCATGGATACTATTAATGCTCAAATTTCATCTTTAGGACTAAAGGATGCGCATCTTGGTCGCTTTATGATGGATGGAGAAGCGAAAAAAAGAGGCGAAGATAATTTTATCACCGCTCATGAAATGAGTCAGTTATTTCATATTATTTTATCGAGTGAATCCTATAGTGAAGCATCTCGTGCTGAAATGCTAGATATTCTGAAACGCCAACAAGTTCGTGGACGAATTGACCGTTATTTGCCTGAAGAAATGACAATTGCACACAAGACAGGAGATCTCGATTTTTTAGAACATGATGGAGGTATTGTCTATTTAGATAATGGTAACGCTTATCTAATCATTGTGTTAACAGCAGAGATGGAAAGCAATGAAATCGGACGAGAAACCATTGCAAGGATTTCCAAACTAGCTTATGATAACTTTACAAATTAATTCGAAAAGGTGCTGCAAAGCACCTTTTCTCTATTGGAGGATTTAATGAAAATCACAGCTATTCGTTTAGCCACTATATCTGTCCCTTTACGAGTTCCTTTCAGAACTGCTGTCAGATCTGTTGATAGCATTCACGACTTAATCGTTGAAATTCATACCGATGAAGGGTTTATCGGCTATGGTGAGGCTCCTCCAACTGGCTTAGTGACTGGCGATACAATCGAAAGTATGACTGGTGCCATTAAGCATCATATCGCTCCAGCACTGATTGGAAAATCGATTGAAGATTTTGAAAACTTGTTGCGTATTCTAGATAAATCGGTCCAGCACAATACAAGTGCGAAAGCCGCAGTCGATATGGCTCTTTATGATTTATTCGCTCAATCATTACGAGTTCCTTTATATCGATCATTGGGAGGTAATGGCGAAGGTATCAAAACAGATATTACCATCAGTGTAAATGAACCTGATGAGATGGTGCGAGACAGCATAAACGCAACAGAGCGTGGATATCAAACTTTAAAAATAAAAGTTGGTAATGATAGCAAAAAAGACATTGAACGTATGTCTAAAATTCGTGAAGCAATCGGTTATGATGTCGATTTGCGTATTGATGCGAATCAGGGATGGAAGCCCAAAGAAGCTGTCAATATTCTCAATCAAATGGAATCTGCTGGACTAAATATTGAATTTGTCGAGCAACCTGTTATACAACATGATTTTGCCGGTTTAAAGTACATCACTGAAAGAGTCTCAATCCCCGTCATGGCAGACGAAGCTGTTTATACGGCTAGAGATGCTCAATATTTATTAGAAAATCATTGTTGCGATTTGATTAATATCAAACTCATGAAAACTGGTGGAATTAGAAAAGCCTTAGACATCTGTACTATTGCCGAAATGCATGGAGTAGAATGTATGCTCGGTTGTATGCTCGAATCAAAAGTAAGCGTTACGGCAGCAGTTCATCTAGCATCCGCAAGAAAAAATACGATTACGAAAATTGATTTAGATGGTCCAGTTCTTTGTTCTGAAGACCCAATACAAGGCGGTGCAATTTTCAATGAATCCAATATCTCATTACCTGATACACCTGGTCTTGGCATCATAAGCATTGACGGATTAAAGTATTTGGATTAATCGATCAGTATTAACATAATGCACGAAAAAAAGAGGTAGGAATTTTGAATTTCCTACCTCTTTTAAGTTTAAATTTCTTATTTAAGAATTATGCTAATTCTTCTAGAATTTCTTTGTTTTCATCGATAACTGGTGTTGCTGTAATATCACGATATTTGTTAGCACCTGTACCAGCAGGGATGAGTTTACCTAAGATAACATTTTCTTTTAATCCTAGGAGTTCATCAGTTTTACCTTTGACGGCAGCATCTGTCAGAACTCTAGTTTGTTCTTGGAAGGATGCAGCGGATAAGAATGATTCAGTAGCAAGAGATGCTTTGGTAATACCAAGTAACATTCTGTTACCTTCTGCAACGCGTAAACCTTCTGCTTCTGCTTTTTTGTTTTCTGCTAAGAAATCAAATTGGTCAACCATTGTACCTGTTAAGAATGAAGTATCACCTGGATCATCAATCTTAATTTTACGTAGCATCTGACGAACGATGATTTCGATATGTTTATCGTTGATATCAACACCGTTGTTTTTATAAACTTTTAATACTTCGTTGATGATATAACGTTGAACACCTTGTGCACCTTTGATTGCCATAATATCATGTGGGTTAACAGATCCATCTGTAATCAAATCGCCGCTGTCAATGATATCGCCTTCTTGTACTAAGAGAGGAGTTGATACTGGTACTTTGTACTTTCTAACATCTCCGTCTTCAGCAACAATATTGACTTCATTCATTTGACGTTTTGCTTCTTGAATTTTAACGACACCACCGATTTCAGCAATGATTGCTTGGCTCTTAGGTTTTCTAGCTTCAAATAATTCTTCGATTCTAGGTAAACCCTGTGTAATATCGTCACCAGAAGCAATACCACCAGTATGGAAAGTACGCATGGTCAACTGCGTACCAGGTTCGCCGATGGACTGAGCAGCCATAATACCAACAGCTTCACCAACAACTGCAGGACCACCTGTTGCAAGGTTAAGACCATAACATTTTGAACAAACACCATGTTTGCAATGGCAAGTTAAATTACTACGTACAGCAACTTTTTCAATGCCTGCTTTTTCAATTTCACGAGCCATACGGTCAGTGATTAATTGATTACGGCAAACGATGATTTCTTTTGTTTCTGGATCAACAATATCTTTTGCTGCATAGCGACCATTGATACGATCATATAATTTCTCGATAACACGTTTGCTTCTTGAGCTACCAACTGTAACTGCTGTCACTTCAATATATTCATCAGTTCCGCAATCATCTTCATTGATGATAACGTCTTGAGAAACGTCGATCAAACGACGTGTTAAGTAACCTGATTCAGCCGTTTTCAAAGCTGTATCGGAAAGCGCTTTACGAGCACCATGGGATGAAATAAAGAACTCAGCAACGTTCATACCTTCACGAAGGTTGGACTTGATTGGAATTTCAAGGGTTCTACCTGACGTATCGGTCATGTTACCACGCATACCAGCAAGCTGCTTGATCTGATTGATATTACCACGAGCACCAGAGTCAGCCATCATATTAACTGAGTTAAATTTACCTAAGCTGTTTTTCAATGCTTCTGTAATATCATCTGTGGTTTTCATCCAAGTATCAACAACTGCATGATAACGGCCTTCTTCATTTAATAAGCCACGTTCATGTTGACGATTGATTTTTGCAACTTTTGCTTCTGCTTCATGAATAAAATCTTCTTTAACATTAGGAACAACCATGTCAAAAATACCGATAGAAATACCACCGATTGTTGAGTAATGGAAACCTAATTCTTTAATTTTGTCCAAAATAACAGCAGTTTCAGAAATACCATGACGATGAACACAACGTTCAATGATTCTTTCCATGTCTTTTTTACCGACAAGGAAATCACATTCTAACAAGAATTCATTGCCTGGAATACTACGATCTACGAAATCTAAGTCTTGTGGAATCACGCTGTTGAATACAAAACGTCCAACTGTACTTTCAACGATTCCAGATTTCTTCACGCCGTCAATTTCTTTTTCAACACGAATTTTAACACGCGCATGCATATCGACTACTTTTTGTGAATATGCCATTAACGCTTCATCTAAATTCGTGAATACTTTACCAGTACCTGGAGCATCCTCTTTTTCAATAGTCATGTAATAAATACCCATAACCATGTCTTGTTGAGGAACTGCAACTGGTTTACCATCTTGAGGTTTCAAAATATTGTTAGAAGCTAACATTAAGTAACGAGCTTCTGCTTGTGCTTCAACTGATAAAGGCACGTGAACAGCCATTTGGTCTCCATCGAAGTCAGCATTGTAAGCTGGACATGTTAATGGATGTAATTGAATCGCTCTACCTTCTACTAAGATTGGTTCAAATGCTTGAATACCTAATCTATGCAATGTAGGAGCACGGTTCAACATAACTGGATGATCTTTGATAACGTCTTCTAAGATATCCCAAACAAGGTCTGTTGCTTTTTCAATTAAGCGACGAGCTGTTTTAATATTATGTGCATAGCCTAATTCGATGATTTCTTTCATCACGAATGGTTTGAATAATTCAAGAGCCATTTCTTTTGGCAAACCACATTGATGTAAATTAAGGCTAGGACCGATAACGATAACGGAACGGCCAGAATAGTCAACACGTTTACCAAGTAAGTTTTGACGGAAACGACCTTGTTTACCTTTTAATAAATCGGATAAGGATTTAAGAGCACGGTTACCTGCACCTGTAACAGCTCTACCACGCCGACCATTGTCAATCAACGCATCAACAGCTTCTTGTAACATTCTTTTTTCGTTACGAACGATGATGTTTGGAGCGCCTTGATGTTGTAAGTCAATCAAACGATTATTACGGTTGATAACACGACGATATAAATCGTTCAAATCGGATGTAGCGAAACGGCCACCATCCAATTGAACCATCGGTCTCAATTCAGGAGGTAAAACAGGAAGATTTTCAAGAATCATCCATTCTGGTTTATTATTGGATTTTTTGAAACCTTCAATAACCTCTAAGCGTTTGATAATACGAATTCTCTTTTGACCACGAGATTCACGCATTTCTTCTCTCAATGAAGTCGCTAATTCATTTAAATCTAATCTTTCTAAAAGAATTTTGATTGCTTCTGCACCCATACGAGCATCGAAACCATCACGACCATATTTGAGATATGCTTCACGATATTGTTGTTCTGAAATGATTTGTTTTACTTCAAATTCACTTTCGCCTTTTTCTAAAACGATATAAGAAGCGAAATATAAAACTTTTTCAATATCGCGTGGTTTGAGATCTAATAACAAACCCATACGACTTGGAATTCCACGGAAATACCAAATATGTGAGCAAGGTGCTGCCAATTTAATATGGCCCATTCTTTCTCTACGAACAACGGCTCTTGTCACTAAAACGCCGCAGCGATCACATTTGATTCCGCGATAACGGATTTTTTTGTATTTACCACAATGACATTCCCAGTCTTTTGTAGGTCCAAAGATTCTTTCACAGAATAAACCATCTCTTTCTGGTTTCAAAGTACGATAGTTAATCGTCTCAGCCTTGGTTACTTCACCATGGGACCATTCATTTGCAATTTTTTCAGGCGATGCTAAACCTATACTAATGGCATCAAAATTATTAATATCTGACATATAACCTCTTATCTGTTACGCATTTGCATTTGTGATACTTCTAAAAAAGCATGCAGGTTAATCATCACTATCATCATCTTCGTCATATGACTCATCTTCGATTTCATCAGATGAGGATGCTCCGATTGATTCCAATCCCTCCATGGATACTTCTCCAAAGAGTTCTTGATATGTTTCAGATGATGTGTCTGGTGCCTCTTCTGTCAATCCATCTTCTTCCACTTCTAATGTTTCGCCTGCAGAATGAATATTGACGTCGAGTGCTAAGCTCTGTAATTCTTTCAACAAGACACGGAATGCTTCCGGAACACCAGGTTCAGGAATATTCTGTCCTTTTACAATCGCTTCATATGTTTTTGTTCTACCTTGAATATCATCCGATTTAACCGTTAACATTTCTTGTAAGGTATAACTTGCACCATAAGCTTCCAAAGCCCAAACTTCCATCTCACCAAAACGCTGACCCCCAAATTGTGCTTTACCACCGAGTGGCTGTTGTGTGACTAATGAATATGGACCGATTGAACGGGCATGCATCTTATCATTAATTAAGTGGTTCAATTTTAAGTAGTACATGACACCAACGGTAACTCTATTTTCGAATGGTTCACCGGTACGGCCATCGTAAAGAATAGTTTTACCGTCTTCATCCATTCCTGATTTCGCAAGAATATCAACAATGTCTTGTTCATTCGCACCATCAAATACTGGAACAGCAACTTTCCAACCTAAATTTCTAGCTGCCATACCCATATGAACTTCAAGTAACTGACCAATATTCATACGTGAAGGAACGCCGAGTGGGTTCAATACGATATCAAGTGGTGTACCGTCTGCCATGTATGGCATATCTTCTTGCGGTAAGATTAAGGAAACAACACCTTTGTTACCATGACGACCAGCCATTTTATCGCCGACAGATAATTTTCTCTTTTCTGCGATATATACACGAACAAGTTTTGTAACACCATGTTTTAATTCATCGCCATCATCACGATTGAACACGTTGATATCAACAACAACACCTGACTCACCGTGAGGAACTCTAGTTGATGTATCTCTAACTTCTCTTACTTTTTCACCAAAGATAGAACGATATAAGCGTTCTTCAGGTGTTAATTCTGTTTCACCTTTTGGAGAAATTTTACCAACTAAAATATCGCCAGATTCAACTTCAGCACCGATACGGATAATTCCGTATTCATCTAAGTTGCTTAAAGCTTCATCGCTGACATTTGGAATTTCTCTTGTAATTTCTTCTGGTCCAAGTTTTGTATCTCTTGCTTCACATTCATATTCTGTAATATGGATTGAAGTATAAACGTCGTCTTGTACCAAACGTTCACTGATTAAAACAGCATCCTCGTAGTTATAACCTTCCCAAGCCATGAATCCGATTAATGGGTTTTTACCTAAAGCTAATTCACCATTATCTGTGGAAGGACCATCAGCAAGAATATCGCCAACTTTAACTTCTTCGCCCATTCTAACTAATGGAATTTGGTTTACGCATGTTCCTTGGTTGGAGCGTTTATATTTTAAAACTTGATAAACAGCTTCTTCTTTGGAATCTTTCAAACGAATTTTGATTTCATCTGCAGAAACATAAGAAACAACACCTTCATGTTTGGAAACGACACAGACACCAGAGTCTTTTGCTGCTCTATGTTCCATACCTGTTCCGATTAAAGGGGCTTGTGGCTTGATTAAAGGAACTGCCTGACGCTGCATGTTCGAACCCATCAATGCACGGTTCGCATCGTCGTTACCAAGGAAAGGAATTAAAGATGTCGCAACAGAAACTAACTGTTTTGGTGAAACGTCCATAAAATCGATTTCTTCAGGAGGTAATTCCAAAAATTGGTCAAGATAACGGCAGAAAATACGTTCACCGATAAAACGACCATTTTCATCTAATGGTTCATTCGCCTGTGCAATATTGTAATAATCTTCTTCATCCGCTGTTAAGTAACGGATTTCATCTGTTACTACGCCTTTTTCTTTATCATAAACACGATATGGTGTTTCTAAGAAACCATAGCTATTCACTCTTGCATAAGTTGCTAAAGAGTTGATCAAACCGATGTTTGGACCTTCAGGTGTTTCGATTGGACACATTCTTCCGTAATGAGAAGAGTGAACGTCACGAACTTCGAAGAGGGCTCTTTCTCTAGAAAGACCACCTGGTCCTAATGCTGATAAACGACGTTTATGAGTCAATTCAGCAAGCGGATTAGGTTGATCTAAGAATTGAGATAACTGTGATGAACCAAAGAATTCTTTGATTGCAGCACTGATTGGACGAGTATTGATAATTTGTTTTGGAGTTGCTTCATCAATATCTTGTATTGCTTGCATTCTTTCACGAACCACACGGTCCATTCTGGAGAAACCAATACGCATTTGATTTTGTAATAACTCACCAACAGAACGAATTCTTCTGTTTCCTAAATGGTCAATATCATCTGTATGTCCAACGTTATAACGTAAACCTAAGAAATAGGAAATACTTGATAGAATATCATCTAACGTTAAATGGAATGGACAAAGCTGAGCTTTTGCATGAGCCATTTCAGCTTTCAAGAATGCAATTGCATCACTTGCTTGCTCTGCTTCCATGATGATTTCATCGAGCACAGGTGTATAAACTTTTTCTTTAATGCCGATAGCTTCTAAATCAAAGTCGCTGAAGTCTAATTCTGGTAAACGATTCGATAAGTAAGCTAAGGCATCAACACGATTATTACCAACCACGCGAATGATATGGTCTGATTCAATGATGGAATGACCTTCGCGGCTTAAAGAAATAATTTCTGCTTTATTAACGCCTGCATTTTGGATTGCATCTGCCATTTCATGAGAGATGACATCACCTTCCATTGCAATAATTTCACCATTGCGGTCAACAATCGTTTCTGCCAATTTGTGGCCAACGATTCTTTTCGCAAGGGATAATTTTTTGTTTAATTTATAAATACCAACATGTGCTAAATCATAACGTCCAGCATCAAAGAACATATTATTCAAATAATTGGAAGCACCTTCTGTGGTGTAAATTTCACCAGGTCTCAATTTTTTGAACATTTCTTGTGAACCTTCTTCTTGATTATTACAACCATCTTTTTCCATTGTTGCTTTCAAGAATTCATCTTCACCGAAAATGTCTAACATTTCTTTGTTGCTACCAAGACCTAAGGCACGCAAGAAAATTGTTAAATGGAATTTACGGGTACGGTCAACACGAATCCAGTTGATACCATTGGTATCTGTTTCGTATTCCAACCATGCACCACGATTTGGAATAATTTGTGCTGTGTAAATATCTTGGTTGTTCTTGTCTTTTGCTTTACCAAAATACGCACTAGGCGAACGGACTAACTGAGAAATAATAACTCTCTCTGCACCGTTAATGATGAATGTTCCAGTATCAGTCATGATTGGGAATTCACCAATGTAAATCTGTTGTTCTTTCACAACATCTGTTTTCTTGTTATGCATTCTGACCATCACACGCATTGGAGCTGCAAAGTTTGCATCTCTTTCTTTACATTCAACGATAGAATAGGTCGGTTTGCTTGTGTCGAACTCTGTTTCTAAAAACGTTAATTCAATGTCTCCGGAAAAATCACGAATGGGAGAAATATCATCAAGTACTTCTTTTATTCCTTTATCAAGGAACCATTTGTAACTATTTTTTTGAATTGCAACTAAATCCGGCATTTCAAGAACTTCGTCGATCTTTGAATAGGACATTCTGTCAACGCGTCCAAATCGAACGGGCTTTACCATCAACAATCACCTCTCGAGATAACCACAACTGTGGTATTGTACGGGTTCAAACGCTTTGCTTGACCGCACAGCTTCAAATGATATAATAGCTATACAAAGTATAGATTTTGCACCAATTATTTATGAACACAGCAAAGCGAACGTAAACAACGGCACGGTAGATAATTCTAACATGTTGTTTTTTTTATGTCAACGGGATTATTCTTAATTTTATTGCAGTTCAGTGATGTTTTTTTCGAGAAATTTGCGAGTGAAAATTTCTCAATTAATCAGTCGTCATATTATTGCAAATATCGATTAATTAATTTATCGACCCATTCATAATCTAAATCATTCTTTCCATCTTCAAATGTGATAATCAATTTTTCTCCAACGAAAATGTCTTCTTTTTCATATTGTTTGATTTTTTGACAAGCATCAGAGGCATATTGGGGATTGTCCATCATGCCAAAATGTTCCCAATAGATTGTCTCTTGATTACGATTCAAGAAAGTAAAATCGGGATAAATGGTTTTGTTTCCAAGTATTATTGGACATTCATACTTATACTTTATCCCCCTTTGATCAAATATTTCTGCCAAGAATTTTTCAGACTTCGACCGTACCCTCATACCATCTCTTGTTACTATTTTCCGATCGCCATATCTATATGGATTCTTTTGATAAGGCTTATTCAACCACTCTTCTTCAATCTGTTTTGTTGTTGGGATAAGTGGTGAAAAATACTCCTTTCTAACGGGATGAATTTTCGCATATAATTCATCAAACTCATCTTCATTAAAATCCTTCCGCAGTTCTTGCATCTGCTTCTTTCGCTTCACAGCTAATTTTTCTG